>JBFLZU010000041.1:0-8762 GCA_040756155.1 Nitrospirota bacterium
CCTGTTCTTTGGTTTCTGTTTGGTTTTGAATATCTGTCTTTTCTCTGCTTTTCTTCAATATATCGTAAGCAGTTGTTATAACATAACCTACAAATATACCTACAAGGGCTCCAAGTGCTACATCGAATGGATAGTGTACTCCAACATATATCCTCGAGAAAGCCACTGCAAAGGCAAAAAACATCAACAATGGTGTAAACCTATTATAGATAAGTGAACCTACTATTGCCATTGAGAAGGCATTTGTGGCATGATTTGAAGGTAGCGAAAAGGAACTACCACACCCGGCAAGCAGTCTTACACCATCAAGTGCACTACATGGTCTTACACGCTGGAAGATGCCTTTAAGTAGATTTGAGAGCTGATCACTTATTATAACAGCAAGTAACAGCAATACCACCGCCTCTCTTCCTCTTTTACCACCCCTTAAAACGAGTAACGCTGCTATTGCTATCAGGTAGGGCAGCATGTTTTTCTTTTCGGTGATATAAGGCATGATAATATCAAAGAGGGTATTCTGAATCTGGATATTTATAAAAAAAAAGAACGTCTTATCGAGTTCGATTAGATAATCCATATCAAACTTCGTTTCAATGTAAAATGCAAAATGTAAAATGCAAAATTTAATTTAATAGTAAATGATTTTGAATGTATCAAATTCATTACCTGGGGGTTCCCATTCTACAGTCACATCTTTTACCATTGCCCCTGGAGGGCCCTTATGGCACCACTTTATCAATTCATCTATGTCACCCTTTTCACCTTCTACAGCCATTTCAACAGAACCATCAGGCCTGTTTCTTACCCATCCGGTTAAACCGAGTGCATTAGCCTTATCCCTCGTGTAAGCCCTGAAGAATACCCCCTGAACTATCCCCTTAATCCTTATGTGCGCCCTTGCTTTTTCCATAGTATTCCTTGATATTCATCTTTCAATATCATATAATCCTTTAAAACGCATGTCAAGGAGGGATGACTGTTCAGGAAAAGCATGAAAGAAGAAAAGAAATACTGGCAGATAAATACGGAGAAGTTAGTAAAAGATATTAGGGAAATTGCTCATAAATCCAGAACAGAAGAAGACCTCAAGATGGGTGTGGAACCTCTGCTTCAGCATGTATTTAGAAAGATGGGAGTTGATATAGATGTTGTGCGATATGAAAAAACTGCCACAAGCTTTAGAGGAAAAGCCGATGCAGTTTATGGTTATTTAATAATAGAATATAAACTTCCTGGAAAATTGTCTGAGAAAACAAGTGTCAAAAAGGTTACAGAACAGATTAAGCGTTATCTGAGCGAACAGGCAACACAGTTTGGACAACAGAAAGAAGATTTTTTAGAGAAAGCAGTCGGTGTTGCAATGGATGGCGAACATATACTTTTCGTAAGATTTACAAAAGTCCCTACAATCTTACAGGCACCGATACCTATTGAAAAAATACAGGTTGATTTGTTTTATGAGATTGAAGCCAATCGTGGATTTCAAGTTATGGGTCCATATCCAATAACTACCTCAAGTATTAGTAACCTGTTAATATTCGTCAGAGCTTCTGCAAGACGTCCTCTTACCGCAAAAGACCTTGCACAAGTATTTGCCCCTAATTGTCAAATTACAAGACAAGCAGTTGCTGAATTATATTCTGAAATAATGCGGACACAAAGGAGACAAGCCCCCTCGAGGGTAAAAACCTTCTTTCAAGAATGGGATAGGATTTTTGGTGTGGTCTATGGTCAGGAACTCGAAAAAGCAGAGAAGTCAGCAGAAGAAACAGCAAAATTATATCAGTTGCCTGGTGGTATCAGACTAAAACAGTTACTCTTTGCAATACATACCTTTTATGCCTTTCTTATGAAGATCATCGCTATTGAACTTGTTTCACTTCAACGTGGAAGTTCAATAGAATCGTTCGTTAGAGGATTAGGAGCGATGGGCGACAATGAGTTATTTAAAAAGCTATCTTATTTAGAGAGTGGGGGAGATTTTGTTGACCGGGGTATTGTCAATTTTTTAGAGGCTGATTTCTTTTCATGGTATCTTGATGGATGGAGTTCTCAAATTGCGAATGCCTTTCGTAATATTGTGCGGACACTCTCTGATTTCGAACCTGCAACACCAATCCTTGAACCGGAATGGACAAGAGACTTACTGCAGAAACTGTATGAGGTGATTGTTCCCAGAAAATTGAGGCACGATTTAGGCGAATATTATACCCCGGATTGGCTTGCAGGCTATGTGGTAGAAAAGAGTGGATATAAAGGAGAGATTGGATGTCGTTTTCTCGACCCTGCTTGTGGTTCAGGCACATTTCTTGTTCAAGCAATTAATCGTGTGATAAAATATGCAGAGGGTCATAAGAAGATTCAAATCAATAATATTGCGCGTCATATACTCGACAATATTGTTGGCTTTGATTTGAACCCGATTGCTGTTTTAGCAGCGCGGACTAACTACTTGATTGCATTCTCTAAATTTATTCCCTACATACGACCAATCTCCATCCCTGTCTATCTCTGTGATTCCATACTTGCTCCAACCCGCTATGTTGAAGAGGGGAAGTTACCATTTGAGGACACCATAGTCTTTACTACAACAAAAGGGGACTATATCTTTCCTGTCTCGATGCAGGAGAAAAGTCATATAGATAAGTTTACCTCAATGATGGATGTTGCCTTAAGAGGTAAGATTGAACCTGAAAAGTTTGAAAAACAAATAAAAGTAGAATTTATGCTCTCCGAAGAAGAGACATTCCTTCTTGCTCAGGTTTATCGGCGTATAAAGGAATTAGACGATAAGGGTGAAAATGGTATCTGGGCACGATATATAAAGAATGCCTTTGCACCTGTGTATCTTGGTAAATTTGATTTTGTAATCGGCAATCCGCCATGGATAATGTGGGTGTATCTTTCCGATGAATATAGGGAAAAAACACTTAAATTATGGCACAGATATGGTCTATTTTCTTTGAAGGGACACGAAACAAGGCTTGGGGCAGGTGAAAAGGATTTCTCCATGCTATTTACCTATGCCTGTGCAGACAATTATCTTAAAGATAGTGGGATTTTGGGTTTTGTAATCACAATGGAGGTCTTTAAATCAAAAGGTAAAGGAGAAGGCTTCAGACGGTTCGAGCTTAAAGATAAAAAGATACCGCTTAAAGTCCTCGGCATGGAAGATATGTTTGACTTAAAACCATTTACTGCGTCGAATAAAACATCTGTGTTCTTTTTGAAAAAAGGAGAAGAAACAACCTATCCTGTTTCATCTGTAGAATGGAAACGAAAAAAAGGAATTGGTAGAATTCTACCTGATTGGCAAATAGATAAGGTTTTGGCATATTCTAAAATAAAACAGACAAAAGCAATTCCTGTAAATCCTAACAAAATTACTTCTCCTTGGCAAACTGCACCAACGGCAGAGCTGAAAGTTTATTTTTATTTAAAAGGGGAAAATCCGTATAGAGCATATTGTGGTGTGTATGGTACACCTTACGGTGTTTTTAGATTACAGTTAAAAGAAGTACGGCCCGATGGAATACTTGTTATTCAAAATATGCACGAAAGAGGACACCTTGAAATAAAACCTGTTACTACATCCATAGAGCCGGATTTAGTATTCCCTTCCATTTGTGGTGGGGATATTAAAAAATTTGGCATAAAGTCATATTTTTATCTGTTAATATCCCAGGATCCTAAAAAAAGGCGAGGTTACAATGAGGATTATTTAAGTTCAAAACTTCCGCTCACTTATGCTTATCTTGTCCAGTTTAAAGACATACTTGCAAAAAGAGCTATTTATCGAAAACATTTCTTTAGAGAAATAAAAGAAAGGGGGAAAATTATCCAACGTGTTCCCTTTGCAGCGTTTTATTCACAGTATAATATTAGCGAAGAAACTTTTTCTAAATATAGAGTAACGTGGAACCGTGCAACTTCGAAAATATCAGCAGTCGTTTTATCCAGCATCAAAACTGATTTTGGAACCAAACTAATAATCCCAACTGATCCCACTGCTTTTTTCCCGACAAATGACAAGAATGAAGCGCATTACTTATGTGCCATATTAAATTCTGAGATTATTAACGGTTTTATAAGGAGTTTCTCATCCGCAGGAAGGGGATTCGGCGCGCCTTCTGTAATGAATAATCTTGCGATTCCAAAATTTAATTCAGATAATAAAATACACAAAAGACTTGCTGAATTATCAGAGGAAGCGCATAGTCTGGTGCAAAGAGGTAAATCCATAGAAGATATTCAAAAAGACATAAATCTATTGGTGAGGAAATTATGGAATATAGAGTGATAACACCATCAGACCCCAATTATCCTCGAAAAGTTAAGGAACGCTTTGGCAATAAAACCCCTGAAAGGATCTATTATAATGGCCCATTAGAATTTCTTGACCGGTTTACTATGGCTGTGATCTCTGCTGATTCTATCACAGGGCTTGCAATGATGGAGACAAATCAGATTCTCTTTACTATAAGGGAATACGATATGAATTATATCGGTGGATGGCATTCAGTGATGGAGACTGAAATATTTAGATTGGGGTTATTTAGAAAAAATACTACGGTAACACTCTTTTCATGCAAAGGGTTGGATATTGAGAGTTATGATTCCTTTTTATTAGACAGGTTTTATCCGCCACTACACGAATTCCCTGAAAGGGATGAATATTTCAGGCGTGCTAAAGATGGTGAGCTATTAATGCTTTCCGTGAGCAACCCAGTGGAGACGAGACAGTTGCGTAAAAATATAATGGAAAGAAACTGGATAGCCTGTGTGCTTTCAGATGTTGTTTTCATTCCTTACGGACCAAAGGGGTCAAAAACCTATACAATGGCGAAAAAAATTCTTGAGACAAACATTCCTGCGTTTACAATTGACAGTGAAGAGTGTAAAGATCTCCATGAGATTGGTGTCTCTAAATTCAATCGCAGGACTGTCAGAGCATTTCTTGAAGGAAAAGGAGCAGCAGTAGCAATTCAAGAAAATGCAGTACAGAGATATGGAATTACGTCATATAATGCACCTATTGCAAAAGAACCTACACAAACAAAAATAAGTTTTGAGGTGAGTGATATTAGGAAGTTAAAACTAAAAGAAAGAGGTAAATAGTATGAGACTTTCCAAAAGGGCAACTGCAATTAAACCATCACCAACTCTGTCAGTTGATGCAAAGGCAAAGGCGATGAAGGCTGCAGGGATTGATGTCATAGGGTTTGGTGCAGGAGAACCTGACTTTGATACACCTGTAAACATCAAAGAGGCAGCCATAAAGGCTATAAACGAAGGTTTTACAAAATATACCCCAGTAGGTGGCATAGATGAATTAAAAGATGCAATCATAGAAAAATTCAGGGTGGATAACAATCTTCACTACAAAAGAACAGAGATAATCGTCTCCTGTGGTGCAAAACATTCCCTTTATAACATTGCAGAGGCACTCTTTGAAGAAGGAGACGAGGTAATAATCCCCTCTCCTTACTGGGTTTCATACCCTGATCAGGTATTACTAAACGATGCAACGCCTGTGATTGTCAGGACCAATGAAAAGGATAACTTTATGATTACTGGTGAATTCATGTTAGAGAATATAACCCCACGGACAAAAGCCATTATACTGAATAGTCCATCAAATCCAACTGGGCTTGCTTATGACAAAAAGACACTTAAGAAAATAGCAGAGATTGCTGTAAAAAACAACATCTATGTTATCTCTGATGAGATATACGAAAAACTCATCTATGACGGTTTTGAACATATTAGTATCGCCTCTCTCAGTGAAGAGATAAGAGAATTAACCTTAGTGGTTAACGGATTTTCAAAAACCTATGCAATGACTGGCTGGAGGATAGGTTATGCTGCAGGACCAGAAGAAATAATATCTGCAATGACAAAGATCCAGAGTCAGTCAACATCAAATCCGACATCAATTGCACAGAAGGCTGCGGTAGAAGCGCTGAGAGGTCCTCAAGATTCAGTGGAGAGGATGGTGAGTGAGTTTGACAAGAGAAGGAGATACATGGTTGAGCGATTAAATAACATTAAGGGGATTTCATGTCTGATGCCTGTAGGGGCATTTTATACATTCCCGAATGTATCTTCTTATCATGGTAAAGGATTTAATGGTAAGAAGATAACCAGTTCTTCAGGACTTGCCACTTACCTGCTTGAAGAGGCGAGGATTGCGGTTGTCTCAGGCGATGCCTTTGGTGCAGATGAATATATAAGATTATCGTATGCTACATCTATGGATAATATAAAGAAGGGACTCGACAGGATAGAAGAGGCATTAGAAAAGTTGGGGTAGACATTATATGGATCAATCCCTTTCTGGCGTTCCACCCAAAACAGCACCATTGTCCCCCCAAAGATGAATATCTATCTTCTCTTTCACATAGAAGTAGACCCTGTTTAGTTTGTCTGGTTTTTGATAAAAGTTAACCTCAAGCGGATACATGAATTGTAATATATATTCAGGTTTAATTATGTAGCCTGCACTCCTCCCATCAGTGAGTTTTATTACCTGTGTTGTTGTATCCCTGAATTCAGGATGGGTTTTCAAGAACTCTATTGCGACATTTACATTTCCTGTTAGTTCTTTGTATGAAAATTCAGACATAAAGGGTTCAATCTCTATACCATCGTTGATTATGTCGAGGACTGTAAGTTTTGGGGTTGGTGGGTTTTCAAAACCGTAGAAAATTAGCCTGTATTCTCTATCAGGGATATCTTTAAGTGCTATTCCTGATGGTAAGATACTTGTGGTTGCGCAACTGTATGCAAAGATGCTTATTGTGATTATAAGAAAGATAATCTTTGCCAAAATTCCTCCAGTATTAGGTAAAGGAAGAACATCAAGAAAATAGGTCAGGCATCTTGCCTGACATTTGCATTCATCCGAGGCAGGATGCCTCGGCTATTTTCTTTCAAAAGTCCCTCCACTATGAAATATATCAGATAATCTTCGGAATATCCAGTTTGATATGCAGTTCTTTTAACTGTTCCTGGTTGACTTGGGAAGGTGATTCTGTGAGAAGGCAGACAGCCTTCTGGGTCTTCGGAAAGGCTATTACATCCCTTATGGAATCTGTTCCTGCCATTATCATCACAAGCCTGTCAAGTCCGAAGGCAATACCACCATGTGGTGGTGCACCATATTCAAGGGCATCAAGCAAAAAACCAAATTTTGCTTCTGCCTCATCCTTGCTGATATTAAGGAGTTCAAACATCTTATTTTGGATCTCTTTCCTGTGTATCCTGATGCTTCCTCCACCAATCTCGTGACCATTTAGAACTATATCGTATGCCTTTGCCCTGACAGAAGTTAGAAGTCTGAAGTCTGAAGTCTGAAGTTCAAGATTGTTAATATCTACTGAAAATAATTTTTCTATATCTTCGTCCATCGGTGATGTAAAAGGGTGGTGCATGGGCTCAAGCCTATTTTCATCGCTGTTAAACTCAAGCAATGGAAAGTCAACAATCCATGCAAATTTGAACTGATTCCTGTCAATCAACCCCATCCTTTTTGCCAGTTCTTCCCTGAGCCTTCCGAGGGTATTTGCTGTTATCTCTGGGGTGTCTGCAACGAAGAAAAGCATATCTTCTTTTTTAGCCTCAAGCCTATTAGAGATGGATTTAAGGATATTCTCATCGAAGAATTTCGTTATTGGAGATTCAAATTTTTCTGTAACCTTTATCCATGCAAGTCCATTTGCACCAAATTCCTTGACCATCTCTGTGAGATCGTCTATCTCTTTTCTTGAGATTCCTCCCAGTCCTTTCGCATTTATTCCCTTTACAATGCCACCCCTCGAGAGCGTTTCTGTAAATACCTTGAACCCCCCGTTTAAGACGAGGTCAGATATATCCCTTAGTTCAAGCGAATACCTTATGTCTGGTTTATCTGTTCCAAAACGTTCCATTGATTCTCTATATGAGAATCTTGGAAACGGTGTTTTTATCTCGATGCCTTTCACTTCTTTAAAGATGTATGAGAACATCTCTTCCATGAGCGTTAAGACGTCGTCTATCTCTACGAATGACAGCTCAGTGTCTATCTGTGTGAACTCAGGTTGCCTGTCTGCCCTTAGGTCTTCGTCTCTGAAACACTTGACGATCTGGTAATAGCGGTCGAGTCCAGAGATCATCAGTAGTTGTTTGAATAACTGAGGAGATTGGGGAAGGGCATAGAACATCCCTGGATTAACCCTGCTTGGAACAAGATAATCCCTTGCGCCTTCAGGTGTACTCTTTGTGAGAAAAGGGGTCTCTACATCAATAAATCCCTTATTGTCAAGAAATTCCCTTATGGTTTTGATAACCCTGTGCCGCAGAGTAAGTATAGACTGTAGTGATGGACGCCTCAGATCAAGGTACCTGTATTTCAGCCTGAGGATCTCTGCAGCATCAGTCTCATCCTCTATGAGAAATGGGGGGGTCCTGGATCTGTTAAGTATTTCAATTCCATCTGCAATTATCTCTATAGAACCAGTTGGTATAGAATGATTTTCTGTCCCTTCAGGTCTTGGATGGACTACACCATTTATGGTTACTACATATTCAGACCTTAATTCATGTGCCTCTTGGTGAGCAGCGAGATTAATTTCAGGATTAAATATTACCTGGACGATACCTTCCCTGTCTCTGAGGTCGATGAAGATAATACCACCATGGTCCCTTCTACGCTGTACCCATCCGCAGAGGGTTACCCTCTTTCCACAATCGCCCAGCCTCAGACTGCCACAGTAATGCGTCCT
>JBFLZU010000041.1:8862-15176 GCA_040756155.1 Nitrospirota bacterium
TACCTTCCCTGTCTCTGAGGTCGATGAAGATAATACCACCATGGTCCCTTCTACGCTGTACCCATCCGCAGAGGGTTACCCTCTTTCCACAATCGCCCAGCCTCAGACTGCCACAGTAATGCGTCCTGTTCATAGGCGTGTGATATTACCACGAGGGGGTGTTTTTGTCAAAGACTTTAAGCGATTAACCTCTTGCTGTGTCAGATGCTTGTAGTTACCAACTGGTAGATCTAATCTTAATGGCCCGTAGCCTGTTCTCTTGAGTTTTAATACAGGATGTCCCATTCTCTGTAACATCCTTCTTATCTGTCTTTTTCTACCTTCATGAATGGTTATTTCTATCCATGAGTTCTTATCTGTTCTCTGTATTTTCTTTATCTTACAGGGTGCAGTTTTCCCATCTTCAAGATATACACCACCTTCAAGTTTATCTATTTCCTTTTCTGTAATAATACCAGAGACCTTTGCTATGTATATCTTGGGTATATTGCTTCTCGGGTGCATGAGGGTGGCTGAAAGTTCACCATCGTTTGTAAGGAGCAAAAGCCCTTCTGTATCAAAGTCAAGCCTTCCAACAGGATAAACCCTGACAGGAATATCTCTTAACATTTCTATTACTGTGGGTCTACCCTCAGGGTCCTTGAGCGATGTTATGTAGCCTCGTGGCTTGTTAAGCATTATATAGACATGAGGTTGTGCTAATCTTATTAGTTTTCCATCTACCTTTATATGGTCTCTTTCAGTGTCTGCCTTTACTCCGAGTTCTTTTACAATCTTACCATTTATACTGACCCTACCTTCAAGAATAAGTTCTTCACCCCTTCTCCTTGAAGTTATACCAGCCATAGATAAAATTTTTTGTAATCGAATTTGCATTTTTTGGACACCAATTGTTGCAATATTACAACAATTTCCTTTAAATCCTAAATTCTAGTATCTAAATTCTAAACAAATCCCAGATAGTTTTGAAATTTTAGTTATTTGAATTTGTTCAGGATTTTGGATTTAGAATTTTGCCATAATCCTTAAGCAACTTCTATGGCACATAGTTTGCAGTAAGATTTATTTTCAAGATGGAAGATATACTCTTTTTATCAAGCAACATAGTGCCGGGGATCTTCTTTTTATGCATGGTGTGGGGAGTTTACTCCTACAATCTGCGTAGCAAGAAGGTTTAGCATCATCATTCCCACTCTATTGTGCTCGGTGGTTTAGAGCTTATATCGTAGACTACCCTGTTTACGCCTCTTACTTCATTAATAATCCTGTTTGAAATCCTTTCTAAGATATTGTAAGGTATCTTAGCCCAGTCCGCCGTCATTCCATCCGTGCTTGTTACCGCCCTGAGTGCTATTACATTCTCGTATGTCCTTTCATCCCCCATCACTCCGACGCTCTTAACAGGCAAAAAGACCGCAAAGGATTGCCATAGTTCTCTATAAAGTCCTGCCTTTTTAATCTCTTCTAACACAATTGTATCAGCACCCCTGAGTATCTCTATCCTCTCTTTTGTTACCTCTCCAATAATCCTTACTGCCAGTCCTGGTCCAGGAAAAGGCTGTCTCCATACTATCTCTTCTGGAAGCCCGAGTTCAAGTCCTGCTATTCTTACCTCATCTTTAAATAGCTCTCGTAAGGGTTCAATAAGTTTAAGTTTCATTGCGTCTGGCAGTCCACCGACATTGTGGTGGCTTTTAATTGTGACGGATGGACCTTTAAATGAAACGCTCTCTATCACATCAGGATAGAGAGTTCCCTGAACGAGAAATTCTATGTTACCTAATTTCTTTGCCTCTTCCTCAAAAATGAATACGAACTCATTACCAATGATCCGTCTCTTCTCTTCAGGTTCAACTACACCTCTGAGTTTTTCAAGAAAACGCTTTTCTGCATCAACAGTTACGAGATTCGTCTTAAAGTGCTTTCCAAAGGTATTAACTACCTTTTCTGCCTCCCCTTTTCTGAGAAGCCCGTTATTTACAAAAATACATGTCAAATTATTTCCTATGGCTCGATGGACAAGCAAGGCAGCCACAGATGAATCAACACCACCGCTCAGGGCGCATATCACCCTTTTATCTCCGGTTGTTCCTCTTATCCTTTCTATGGAATGCTCTACAAATGACATCATTGTCCAGGCAGGTGAACATCCACAGATATTGTAGAGAAAGTTCTGGAGTATCTTTGTCCCGAGAGGGGTATGGACGACCTCTGGATGGAATTGCATAGCATAAAACTTTCTTTTTTTGTTCTTTATCGCAGCCATAGGAGAGTTATCGGTATGAGCGATAACATTAAAACCCTCTGGTAGTGAATCTATCCTGTCACCATGACTCATCCAGACGACAGTTCGGAGTTCGGAGTTCAGAGTTCGGAGTTCGGAGTTTATACCCTTAAACAAATCTGAATCATCGTCAATTATAAGTTCAGCCCGTCCGTACTCCCTTTTCGCTGCCTTCGATACCTTTCCACCGAAAAGATGGGTCATAAGCTGCATTCCATAGCAGATACCAAGCACAGGTATATTGAGCCTAAATATTTCTGTATCACATATCGGTGCGCTGACATCGTATACACTGGCAGGACTTCCAGAGAGAACTATGCCTTTTGGGTTAAATGACTTAATTCGATGGAGAGGAACATTAAAGGGGAATATTTCTGAGTATACTTTACTTTCCCTGACCCTGCGTGCTATAAGCTGAGTATACTGGGAGCCAAAATCCAGAACTAATATCTTATTTTGAATTTTGTTTATTGTTCTATCCTGTAGTTAGGGGCTTCCTTTGTGATTATTACATCATGGACATGACTTTCTCTAAGTCCTGCATTCGTTATCTTTATAAATTTACTCTTTTTTCTAAGGTCTTCTATACTTTTATTGCCACAGTAACCCATCCCTGACCTCAGTCCTCCGATAAGCTGGTGGATGCTTGCTGAGAGAGGTCCTTTGTATGGAATCCTACCTTCCACTCCCTCCGGTACCAGTTTGCTCTCTGGTATCCTCTCCTGGGAATACCTATCCTTGCTTCCTTGTTCCATTGCCCCGATTGATCCCATACCCCTATAAACCTTATAGCTTCTGCCCTGAAAGAGTACTGTTTCTCCAGGGCTTTCGTCTGTCCCTGCGAATAATCCACCTATCATTACAGAGCTTGCACCTGCAGCGATTGCCTTCGTAATATCTCCAGAATACTTTATACCACCATCAGCAATAACAGGGATGTTATATCTATCTGCTGCCTTTGAACACTCCCAGACCGCAGTAATCTGAGGGACACCTGCACCAGCTATTACCCTTGTGGTGCAGATTGAACCTGGACCTATACCAACCTTTACTGCATCTGCTCCTGCTTTTACAAGGTCTTCTACAGCCTCGCTGGTTGCAATATTCCCTGCTATAACATCAACCTCAGGATATGTCTTTTTAATTATCTTAACAGACTCCAATACACCTTTTGAATGTCCATGAGCCGTATCTACAACGATTACATCAACCCCTGCTTTGACCAACGCAGAAGCCCTCTCGATGGATTCCGCTCCAACACCTACGGCAGCTCCAACCCGTAATCTGCCTAAGTTATCCTTGCATGCATTGGGGTATTTCCTTCGCTTCTCTATATCCTTAATTGTTATAAGTCCTTTAAGTTCATAATTTTCATCTATGATTAACAGCTTTTCAATCCTGTATTTATGCAGTATGTCTTTAGCCTCATCGAGGGTAGTGCCGACAGGGGCGGTTATCAGCCCTTTTTTGGTCATTACCTCTGATACCTCAAGATCCATCCTCGTCTCAAACCTGAGATCCCTGTTTGTCAGTATACCAACAAGTTTTCCATTTTTCGTCACAGGGACTCCAGAGATTCTGTATCTTTCCATCAGTGAGAGGGCTTCATGAATCCTCTGTTCAGGAGAAACAGTAATAGGATCAATTATCATACCACTCTCAGATTTTTTTACCTTGTCTACTTCTGCCGCCTGTGCATTTATTGACATAGAACGATGGATAACCCCCATGCCACCTTCTCGCGCAATTGCGATTGCGAGTTCTGCCTCTGTTACAGTATCCATCGCAGCGCTGATGATTGGTATATTAATTGTTATATTCCGTGTAAGTCTTGTTTTTATATCAACATCCCGTGGCAGGACATCTGATCTTGCTGGTATAAGTAATACATCGTCGAAAGTTAGTCCTTCTTTTATATCTTCAAGCATGGTCTCTCAATGTCCAAAAATTAGATATATTATAACATTAGATATCGCATAGGCGTCAAGCCAAAAAGATAAGAAAGATAAGGATTGATTTGAGCAGTGGTATCCTGTATACTGTATACCAATAATGCCGCTTATACTTGCTACAAATGATGACGGGGTATATTCACCAGGATTGCAGATACTCGGGAAGACTCTGAGAGGTCTTGGTGAGGTGGTTATTGTAGCCCCTGACAGGGAAAGGTCAGCCGCCAGCCACTCACTGACACTTCACCGCCCTCTGCTCGTGGAAGAGATTAAAAAGGATATATACAGCGTAAATGGAACCCCGACAGACTGTGTTATCATAGGTGTCAGAGGAATACTGAAAAGAAAGCCTGACCTTGTTATCTCGGGCATAAATAAAGGTCCAAATCTCGGTGATGACATTACATATTCGGGCACTGTAGCCGGTGCGATAGAAGGCAGGATACTCGGTATCTCTTCTATGGCAGTATCATTAGTCGCCTCCGAGAACTTTCTATTTAATGAGGCTGCAAACTTTGTTCTGAGACTATCTGAGATGATACTCGAATATGGACTGCCAGAGGATACCCTCCTTAATGTCAATATTCCTAATCTACCCCTATCTGAGATAAATGGTGTCAGGGTTACAGGTCAGGGGAAAAGGATATACGGAGATATACTCACAGAGATGAGTGATCCAACTGGAAAAAAACACTTCTGGATTGGGGGGAATCGTCTATCATGGGAAAAGGCAGAAGATACAGATTTTGATGCTATAGAAAAAAACGCCATATCTATAACACCGATACATCTTAACCTTACAAACTATTCAGCGATAGAATATCTAAGACATTGGGAGGATATTTTCTTAGAGAAGCACCTTCTACAGGGTTACAGATGAAATACTACAATGTAATTATAGTCGGTGCAGGTCCTTCAGGTATCTTTTCTGCATTAGAACTCCTAAAATCAAAAAAAGATATTAGAATTCTAATCATAGAAAGAGGTGAAGACATCAATGATAGGGTATGCCCATTGAAAATAAGGGACATATCCTGTGTGCATTGTGACCTCTGTTCAATATTATCTGGGTGGGGTGGGGCAGGTGCCTTCAGTGATGGAAAACTCAATCTTTCACCTGAGATTGGTGGATTCCTGAGCAGATATATAGAAAAAGAAAAGCTTTCAGAACTTATCGAATATGTAGATGCAATATACAAAGAACACGGTGCACCCGATAGGATATACGGGAAAGACCTTCGCAGGATAAACGAACTTAAGAGACTTGCACAAAAATATGACCTGTTGCTTATACCATCTTATATAAGACATGTTGGAACAGAGAATTGTTTTGATTTATTGAAATCATTCAGAGAGGAAATAAACAAAAATGCAGAGGTATTATTCAATCAAAAGGTAGAAGAGGTTATCTTAAAGGACAGGAAGGCAGCAGGTGTAAGGACATCTGATGGAAATGAGTTTTATAGCGATTACACAATCCTTGCTCCTGGAAGAGCTGGTTCTGATTGGCTGAGTAAAGAGGCTGCAAGACTGAATCTCACTTCTTTGAATAATCCTGTTGATATCGGGGTGAGGGTTGAGGTGCCTGCATCTATACTTGAACATATTACATCCTTGTTGTATGAACCAAAATTCATTTTTTATTCAAAAAAATTCGATGATAAGGTCAGAACATTTTGTATGAATCCATACGGTGAGGTCGTAAAAGAGTTTAGCCAGGGCATATCCACTGTTAACGGACATAGTTATTCAGAAAAGAAGACCTTCAATACAAACTTTGCTATCCTTGTCAGCACATTATTCACAGAACCATTTAATGAACCAATATCCTATGGTGCGTATATCGCAAGGCTGGCAAATTTTCTTGGAAGGGGAGTTCTAATACAGAGACTTGGTGACCTCCAGAGAGGAAGACGGTCAACACCAGATAGGATTGCGAAGGGTGTGGTATCACCCACCTTAGAGGATGCGACACCTGGAGACCTGAGTTTTGTCTTACCATACCGTTATCTCTCTAATATTCTTGAGATGCTTGAAACCCTTGATAGGATTGCACCTGGGATAAACTCTACCCATAC
>JBFLZU010000041.1:15276-45011 GCA_040756155.1 Nitrospirota bacterium
CACCCACCTTAGAGGATGCGACACCTGGAGACCTGAGTTTTGTCTTACCATACCGTTATCTCTCTAATATTCTTGAGATGCTTGAAACCCTTGATAGGATTGCACCTGGGATAAACTCTACCCATACATTACTGTATGGTGTTGAGGTAAAATTCTACTCCATGCAGATTAAACTCAGCAGTCACCTCGAGACTGAGGTTATGAATCTCTTTGCGGTTGGTGACGGTGCTGGTGTAAGCAGGGGACTTGTGCAGTCATCAGTCTCAGGAGTAATAACAGCGAGGGAAATAATAAAAAGAATTCAAAATTCAAAATGAAAAATGCAAAATTGAGGTATTTCTTTGGAAGACTTTGAAACACTCAGAAACCTGATGGTTGAAAGCCAACTTAAAGCCCGTGGTATTAAGGATGAACGGGTCCTTGATGCAATGAGGAAGGTCCCACGCCATCTTTTCATAGATGAATGCTTATGGGATAGGGCGTATGATGACAATGCATTACCGCTTATCGAAGGTCAGACCATTTCACAGCCTTATATGGTGGCCCTGATGACAGAACTCTTAGAACTAAAGGGAGAGGAACGGACTCTTGAGATCGGAACAGGCTCAGGATATCAGGCTGCCGTATTAGCAGAACTGGCAAAAGAGGTGTACACCATAGAACGGATAGCATTACTCTCAATGAGGGCCCAGAAGGTTTTAGAGGCACTTGGTTATAAGAATATCTTTTTCAAGATAGCCAATGGAACTTATGGTTGGAAGGAAAATGCGCCCTTTGATGCAATAATGGTTACTGCTGGAACACCTGATACACCAAAAACCTTAGAAGAACAGCTCAAGATTGGGGGAAGACTTGTAGTACCTGTAGGGGATAGATATTCACAGATGTTGTTTAAGGTTGTAAGAACAATCTGGGGTTTTGAGAAGATACCTATTACTGGATGTATATTTGTTCCACTTGTTGGTGATTTTGGCTGGAAAAAGGAAGATATATAATGAAAAGTCTAAAATTATGGTTACTGAGATGGGCAGAATCACCTTATGGGACATGGGCACTTTTTCTGATTGCGTTTGCTGAATCATCTTTTTTCCCGATACCTCCGGATGTTCTCTTGATTGCACTGGCTATATCTATACCCTCAAGGTCATTTATTTATGCGTCAGTATGTTCTATTGGTTCTGTTCTTGGTGGGCTTTTCGGATATTTTATAGGCGTAGAGTTATTCAATCTTATCGGAGAGCCTATACTGCGTTTTTATGGTGCAATGGACAGATATTTTGAGATACAGGCTCTTTATAACAAATACGATGCGTGGGCTGTTGGGATCGCTGGTTTCACACCAATTCCCTATAAGGTATTCACCATAGCTGCTGGTGCATGCAAGATAGACCTCGCTGTCTTTACTATCGCCTCAGTCATCAGCAGATCAGCGAGGTTTTTTCTTGTTGCATCTCTAATATGGTATTTTGGTCCAAAAGTTAAGGATTTCATAGATAGATATTTTAATCTATTAACCATTGCGTTTGTTATACTCTTGATTCTTGGGTTTATCTTTTTGAGACTTGCTAACTGAAGATGAGGAAAGAAAATAGCCAAGGCATCTTGCTGAAGAAATTCAAAAATCAAAAATTTTGCATTTTTAGGTTATCACCGGGGGTGAATATATGGGTAAAGAAGCAGTGCTCATAATAGATATGCTTAATGACTTTGTGCTTGATAGGGCACCATTACAGGTTCCAGCTACAAAACATATCATACCCGATATAAAAGAAGAGATTAAAAAGGCAAGGGCATCAAAGATACCTGTGATATACATATGTGATAGCCATGAACCAGATGATAATGAGTTTTCAAGGTTTGGATGGCCACCACATGCAGTAAAAGGCACGGAAGGAGCTAAGGTAATAGAAGAATTAATACCAACAAAAGATGACATAATCATAGAGAAAAAGACATATTCGGGCTTTTACAACACTGAGCTTGATAAAAAACTCAAAGAATTGGGTATAACCACTCTATTACTGACAGGTTGTGTTACAAATATATGTATATTATTTACAGCATCAGATGCTGTATTGAGGGGTTATAATGTGAAGGTATTTGAAAATTGCGTAGCAGGACTGAACAAAGAAGACCATGATTTCGCTCTGAGACTGATGAGTGAAGTGCTTGGAATTAAGGTGCTGTAAGTTTGAGATGGCAGGGTTAGAAAACCCCGCCTATCGATAGGCGGGACATCCTTGTCCCGCAAAATCTTCTCGGAGGATTACCATGTTTCACACCGCTAACCCTAAGGATATATTAGAAGGCAAGATAACGGATGTCTATTTTGATAGGACATTGCAGATACTCAAGAAAAAGGGCATAGATAAAAAGGTTAAGGCTGAATTTATTGTTAAGAGCCTTCCTGGGGGATGGGAGTGGGCAGTCCTTGCAGGGATAGAGGAGTGCGCTGGACTCCTTAAAAGATTAAATGTGAATGTCAGGGCAATGAAGGAAGGGACGATATTCAAGCCATACCAGCCTGTTATGGAGATAGAAGGGATGTATACAGATTTTGGTGTCTATGAGACAGCCACTCTTGGACTCCTCTGTCAGGCATCTGGCATAGCCACCAAGTCTGCAAGGTGTAAGATGCTTGCTGGTGAAAAGAAGATAATCAGTTTTGGGGCAAGGAGGATGCATCCTATCCTTGCCCCCATGATTGAGAGAAACGCATATATTGGTGGTTGTGATGGTGTGGCTGTTATAAAGAGTGCTGAGCTGATAGAGGAAGAGCCAATAGGGACGATGCCGCATGCCTTGATTATAATTCTTGGTAGTTCACTTGCGGCTACAAAGGCATTTGATGAGGTTATCGAGCCACACATTAAGAGGGTTGCCCTTGTGGATACCTTTGAAGACGAGAAGTTTGAATCTATCAGAGCTGCAGAAGGGATGGGTGGAAAACTCTTTGCAGTAAGACTCGATACACCTTCTTCAAGGAGGGGAGACTTCTACAGAATTATAGAGGAAGTTCGCTGGGAACTCGACATCAGGGGATTCAAGGATGTCAAGATATTTGTGAGCGGAGGGATTAATGAAGAGGACATAGTAAGGTTAAATCCTGTTGTTGATGCCTATGGCATAGGCACATCTATAAGTAATGCCCCAGTTATTGATTTTGCAATGGACATAATAGAGGTTGAAGGTAAGCCGCTGGCAAAAAGGGGTAAGTGGTCAGGTTCAAAGAGTGTATTGAGATGTAATAAATGTTTCAAGGATAAAATAATACCATATACTACAGAGAAGATTTCCTGTGAATGTGGTGGTTACAACGAAGAACTGCTTATACCATTTATAATGGATGGTAAAATACTCTATAAGATGCCAAAACCGAGAGATATACGAAAGTATGTTCTATCACAGTGTAACAACCTCAGAGAATCGAAACTTGGAACAACCTGATAGTCGTAAACATGATCTGTCACTCAAGATTTCATCCCTGATTTTTCTCTTTGCTGTTGGGGTCTATCTGTTCTCAATGCCGAGCCCAGATGTAGATGTATGGGGGCTTCTTGCAACCGGACGATTTATCGTCGAAAATGGCACTGTTCCCTTTAATGATCCATTCTCTTTTACAGAAACAAAGGTTACATGGGTCTATCATGAATGGCTTTCAGGCGTGGTATTTTACCTGCTTTATAAAAATCTTACACCTGTTTCTATATATATTTTGAAGGTCGCCCTCGGAATAAGTATTTCTTTAATTATTATAAAAAGGGCAGTGGTCCTATCTCTGCCAAATACCTTATTCCTTGGCCTTGCAATTGCAGAGATAGGGATGGGTTTTGGACCACGACCACAGATATTTTCATATTTTTTCTTCACACTTACAATAATGGTTCTCGAGAATGCAAGGGTTAACAGGAATAACCTCTGGTTGTATCTTCTTATTCCCTTAATGCCTCTCTGGGCGAACCTTCATGGTGGTTTTATTGCAGGGATAGGCGTTATCCTTTTATACTCTACTGAAAGAGAGATGAGAATCCACTGTTTTGTGGTTGCAGCTTTATCCTTCATGGCAACCCTCATCAATCCATACGGTATTATCTACTGGAAATATCTATGGTATGCGATCACCCTACCGAGACCTCATATAACAGAGTGGCAATCCTTGATAGACGACCCCACATCATTCTTAAGGTTTGAATTTTTTTTATTAATTTCATTAATCTGGGTTTTGTTCAATCGAAAATCGTTTAAACTACCAGAATTGCTATGCCTGTTAGTTACAGCATACCTCTCGATAAGGCATGTGCGGCATACCCCCTTCTTTGCTATAACTGCTGCTATGTTCATTCCAAAAGTAAAATGGGATATATTTAAAAAAATAGAATTTCGTCCCCACATTAACAGGATAATTTCTATTATATTACTGATTCTTGCAGTTCGTTCATTATCATTTACATATTTAAACCATGTGGATACAGATAGATTCGCCCTTAGATGGATGCATGAACTCAATGAGGCAGATTTTCCAGTTATGGCAGTTAATTTTATTAAACAGAACTCGTTAAAAGGCAATCTTGCTGTAACATTTGAATGGGGAGAGTATTGCATATGGAAATTATATCCCGACATGAAGGTCTCATTTGACGGAAGATATGAGACAGCCTATTCAGAGAGGACAATAAAGGAGCACTGGGATTTCTACTTTGGTAAAAATAACTGGACTTACCATCTATCACTTGCAGATTATGTGCTTACTGAAAGAAACCTTCCCCCTTATGAATTACTAAAAAAAGAGACAGAAGGATGGGAGGTGGTTTATGAGGATAATATATCTGCAGTCTTTAAAAATAGGTCAGATATCATGCCTCGGCTATTTTCTGAGTGAGACAAATTTTGTCAATGAGATATTGACATAAATCGTCAATTCTGGTACTTATAGAAGATAACCTTGATAGAATTAATTGATTTATAAGCAATCTATACCTGGCACAGTTATTGCTTTAAAATATACTGGATGTATTTCTTTAAAGAGAAGGGAGGTGAGATAAAGTTAAGAAGAGGATTAAAGGATTAAGCCTAATCCTTATCGCTTAATCCTAAGTTAAAAAGGAGGAAATTATGTTTAAGGCAATCGCATTCAGAAGTGAAAAGAAGGAAAAGGGTTTTACCCTCGTTGAGCTGCTTATAGTCGTGGCCATCATTGGTATCCTCGCGGCGATCGCTATCCCCCAGTTTGCAGCATACAGACAGAGGGGCCACAGGGCGGCATTGAATGCTGATTTGAAGAACGCATTCACAGCCTCACAGGCATACCTTGCTGATTATCCTTCAGGAACAGCAGGCTCACCACAGCTTACCTCATATGGATATAAGCAAACCAGTGGTATAAGCATCACGAGTTCAAATATCACAGCAAGTAGTGGGACTGCTGTGTTGTCCTCTTCTAATCTTAGTGCCTCTGGGACAGTGAACTATGATGGCACAATAACAATGCCATAGTGTAGTATAAAGGATTAAGGGGTAAGGATTAAGTAAAAGGTTCTTACCCCTTTAATCCTTAATCCTTATGAGAAAGAAAGATTATACCCTCTGTCTATTAATATTTCTTTTATCATTTTTAATATTCGTTCCATCCCTCAGAAATGGATTCGTATGGGATGATGAGATAATTATTCAGTATGAACTGACGGGTAAAAAGACAATAACCGACCTTTTTAAACCATATATCGGAGGCAATTATCTCAGACCAGTAAGTGGATTAAGTTTTATCTTTGACCATACCATCTGGTATGATAATGCCACGGGATACCATCTTACCAATGTTTTGATACACTCTATAAGTTCAATGTTGGTGTTTGTATTAATCAGGCTACTTGGACTGCCAACTACGATTGCCTTTGTTATATCTATACTCTTTGCATTACATCCTGTTCATGCCGAATCTGTTGCCTGGGTATCTGGGAGAACAGATATATTAAGTACTATGTTCTTTTTGCTTTCTTTTATTGCTTATATCAAGTACAGAGAAAGTGGTGAGATTAAGGCGATCATCGCAGCATCCATCTTCTTTCTTTTCTCAGTCCTTTCAAAAGAGATTGGGATTTCTCTTATATTAATAATCCTTGCATACGAGTTGATGCTCATCCGGCATAAAGATAGTTCATCATTGTCCCAGACCGGGATTCCAGAGAAATCTACACTCGTTATTGTTGCATCAGCCTACATCATACCACTCGTAATATATACTGTCTTAAGAATGCTTTCTATCACACCTGAGAATGTAACAAGACCCTTTATGAAATTCTCAACCCCTTTAGCCGATGGTATAGTCTCATCATTTATCGCATTTGGCTTCTATATAAAATCATTCCTCTATCCATACCCTCCACATACCTTTATCGGAAATGTCCCTGATTCACTTTTTTATTTTATTGCAGGTATAATGTTTATCATCACTTCGCTCTACATTATAATCAGGTCTTTTCCTACAGGACAACTCAAAGATATTGCCTTCTGGATATTTTTTACCATTGTAACTCTCTCTCCATCCATTGTAGTGCTATTTATACCAAACATTTCAAATACACCACTTTCAGAGAGGTATATTTATCTTCCATCTATAGGGCTATGCGCAATGACAGTGCTTACTTATAGGAAATTAACCGCTGATATTTTTAAAAGAAACCATTTAGTAAACCCCGTTAGAAGACTCCGCCTTCTAACGGGAAGGCTCACACGGGGCATTAACCCCGTGTTCGCTCAAAAAGGAAAATTATTTTCATCCCCGCTGCAAGCCAAGTTAGAAGTTTTCTTTGGTAGATGTTCATGTCGTGATGATAATAGAGGCTCATTCAATAATGAACTTCTAACAGGGCAAGCAGCGGGGCATTCTAACGGGGTAAAAATTATCTCAGTGATTCTTGTAGTTTCAGTAGCCGGTATTTATTCGTATCAGGCAATTCAAAGAAGCATGCTATGGGAAGATAACAAGGTCTTCTGGGGGTCTATTGTGGATGGATCAAATCATTGGGCACCATTCCTTGGATATGGAAGGGCTCTCGGAATGGAAGGGAAAAGTGAAGATGCAAAAAGGTATCTTATGGCTGCCTATGTTAATGGTGGAAATGGTATTAGAGAACCAAAGGCGGTTATACTCAGCAATCTTGGATTGATACACATTGTAGCGAATGACTACAAAAAGGCAGAAGAGTATCTTGAGCAGGCTATAAAAACTATGCCCAGATTTACTGCATATAATAGTCTTGGTGTTTTATATATAAGATTATCCGAAGAGGAGTTTAATAAAAGTGGCAGATATAACAATGCCCATCTCAGGAAGGCAGAGTCTTTCTTAGAAAGTGCCCTCAGGATGAATCCTGACTATCTTCATGCCCATTATAACCTTGGCATCATTTACTACAGGCTCGGGATGATAGATAAATCAAAAGATGAATTTAGCAGGGTTATTGAAATCGATCCGAGGTCAAAACTTGCTCATACCTCTGCCTCTTTTTTATTGGAGATAGAAATTAAATCCATTAAATCAAAGGAAACATCCCGACTGTGATTCCAGTAGCCATCTTTCTGTTCACATTCCTTGTTTATTTATGGAATCTCTCCTCCAATCTCTACTGGTGGGATAGTGGTGAATTTGCTTTCTATTCTGCATTTCTCGGCATCTCACATCCAACAGGTTATCCCTTATACATGCAGATACTCAAGATGTTCAGTCTTTTGCCCCTTGGTTCACATCCATTTCTTGTAAATTTCGTCTCTGCATTAGGTGCATCTATCACAGTCCTGTTACTTTATAATATCTGTATAAAGCTAACTGAAAACAGGATTGCCTCTGTTAGTGCATCGCTTGTTCTATCGTTTTCCCCTATCTTCTGGTCAAAGGCAGAGGTTGCAGAGGTTTATACCATCCAGACAGCAATAATTCTATCTGTAGTTTATATCGCTATCAGATGGTCGGAGGACAGAAGACAAAACACCCCCTCCCTAACCCTCCCCCCTCGATGGGGAGGGCAGGGGTGGGGGGGAGACTCCGAACTCCGAACTCCGAACGATGAACGATCAACAGACACAAGACTGTTACTCCTGTGTTCTTTTGTAATTGGTCTCGGTGTTACGCACCATATGTCAAGCGTTCTGCTCATTCCTGCCTTTCTGTGTTATATCTACCTTGTAGATAGAAAGAGAATCATAAATCTGAAAAAAATCTTCCTTATCGTCGCATTTTTCATTGCAGGGTTTACACCGTATATCTATATATGGATACGTTCCTTCCTTGATGCGCCATTTAATTATGCAAGGTTTTATTCCGTAGATCTCGCTACGATAAGTGGAATGTACTGGTTACTATCTGGAAAGCTATTCAGGTATGAGATGTTATCAGTGGGGTTCTCAGGTTTATTAAGTAGTGCAGGGTTCTTTGTAAATTCCCTTATCGTTGAATTTCTATACATCGGAGCCATTCTCGGTATAACAGGGCTGGTATATATTTATAAACGCTCCCGTCAGATCTTTTTATTGCTGACACTTGTTTTTCTTGCACTTTCTGGATTCGTGATTGTCTACAAGGTTGCTGATATACACGATTTTTTTATCATGCCATTTTCAATATGGGGGATATGGGTTGCAGTAGGCATAGATGCTGTCTCGAAAATGTTGAACAGATTGAGAGATAGGTGGAGGAGGGGATTGAGGTATATTTACATTTCTGGCATAATCTTTTTCGCTTTTTTCCATCTGGTCAATAACTTCTCTGATATGGATTTCAACAGGGAAAGTTACGCAGACGGATATGTAAGGGATGTATTGGAGTCTGTTGAACCAAACTCACTCTTATTTGTAACGCCGACAAGCACATTTGCCTTTTTGTATTCCCGTTATATAAGTGGTATCAGACCAGATGTTGAGTTCCTTGATTACAGTGGTGCTTATATCAGAGAACGAAACTACCTTGCCACACGTATGGAACCAAACTCTGAGCTTTTTATACATCTATTGTATAGAGATTTCAAAGAAAGGATGAATAACATCCTTACTGATTCGATTAAATGGCGTCCTGTATACATATCGAGGAATGAAGATTTTTTGAATGACAGATTCTTTAAAGAAGGAGTCAGTGAGGGGTTGATAAGACTATATGAGAAACAACCTCCTGCAATTGTAAATAAAATTACGTCAGATGCTATAAGAACAGATATTGTATTCAATGATAATCTGAGACTTTATGGCTTCTGGGTACCATTAGAATTAAGAGAAGGAGGAATATTCAGAGTAAGGTTTTACTGGCAACCAATACAGAGGATAGATAGAGAATATGTCATCATACTCTTTTTCAGTGGGGGGAATACCGATAAATTGGAGAATTCATCGGTTTCATTCTATATCGGATGCACAATGGGTTATGGTATTTACTCGCCTAAGGGGTGGAAAATCGGTAAAGTGATTGAGGAAGATTATGATCTCTGGGTAAAGCCGTATATAAGGTCAGGGAGATATAACCTCTATGTAGGGGTCTTTGATGTAGAAGAATATTATTCAACTCCTCCTTCACAGAGGAGATTAAGACTTCACAGGGTAGGAGAGGTCAACATCTCTGAAGGCAAGGGCATAAAACATCCATGGGATTGATGAGTAGACTATAACAGGTTGACAGTGGAGAGTCGTAGATACTTTAAGAGAATTGTTGGTGCATTATCTGTGATAATAGTAATCCTGCTAATGATTACACTCAGGGTGTATCACGGTTCGTGGAGCGAATATACCAGAGGAATAGAGTCAATTAAAAAAGGTGATTACACGGCTGCTGTTAAACATTTCGAAAAGTCTGTACGCTGGTATCTGCCAATGAATGGGTATAACAGAGATTCGGTAAAACAGCTCTTTAATATCGCCGAGGAGGCTCAGAAGAGAGAAGATTCAGGTCTCTCGATAAAGGCATATAACGCTCTGATATCTGCGCTCAGCACTATCAGTATTGTATATAATCCATATCCTGATGAACTCAAAAAAGCAAGAGAAGGTAATGAGTATCGAGATTATCTTCCGAACAGATTGTGGTCAGCAGTCTCTGTTCTTTCCTTCTTTGCATACATCTCAGGGATTATCGCCATTATATTTTATGGTTTCAGAACGGATGGGAGTATAAAAAAGAAGTCATTCGCCATTTTACTTGGTATAACAGTCATGCTCTTTATTATATGGATTTTAGGATTAACAAAGGCATAGATTGGTAATGTTTTTACCCAAAATTAGGTCTTGACTTTCATAATAAAGTGGTATTATGATTTAGGCACGGTGAGGTTTTATGCAAGATAAAAAGTTAATCACACTAATCTGCATAGCATTTTTAATAATCAACATCATAGCACCTGTGATTTACCAGATTCATAATAATGGGGCGATTGATAAGGTTATTTTTGATAATCCTGCAGGATTTACCGTGTTTTCGCCATTAAATACTTGTGAGAAACCTACTGATACTATCATCTCATCAGATGGTAGCACGATGTTTTTAATGCCAGCCTATCCGTCTATACAGATGTTTATAAACTGCACATATCTAACTGGCACTGCCTATACTCCAATTTATGAGGCAGGGCTGTCCACAATAGAAAAACCACCAAGATATTCCGCATAAGTCTCCCACAATTCAGGATTAAGGATTTAATAGTTAATCTTAATCCTTGTCCTTTAATCACTTTTTAAACATGAGGAAGGACTTTACCTCCCTTAGGTTCTTCCTTAAATAGGGGATACCCGGAAGATGCAGAGGATACTTCGCGGGTATCCCTGGATAAAGGCATGGACGGGAAAAACAATCATGAGAAAGGATGCCAATGAAAAAATCGGTTATATTACTTACGCTAATATCTGTATTGTTGATTTATGCAGAAATTTATGCTGATGAAAAGAAAGGGAATATCCAGCAGCTTGAGGAAATTGTGGTAACGGCCACGAGGACAGAGAAGGAGATGGAAACCGCACCGGGAAGTGTTTCGGTCGTTACAAAAGATGACATTGAAAAGAGAAATATTAAGTCTGTTGACGAGGCATTAAATACCACCCCAGGGGTCTACCACCACCGCACCAAAGGTTTTATGGATAGTATTCCGTACGTTGCTTTAAGGGGGATTCCAGGGTCTTACAGGACATTGGTTATGGTGGATGGTATAACCCTTAATGATGCCTACTCAGGTGCTATTAAACCCGGAGGATTTGCACCCGAGGATATTGAAAGGATAGAGGTTGTGAAAGGGCCTTTCTCGAGCCTTTACGGTGGTTATGCTATGGGAGGAGTTGTAAATATCATAACAAAGATGCCTGAAAAGAGGGAATTTACTCTAAAAACAGGCTATGGATCCAGTTGGGACAGGGGAGACGCCATGGATGACGTGAGAAAATATTATCTCTCTTATGGCGATAAGTTTAAAGATAAGGTGAGCCTGTTTGTAAGCTATGGATATAAGACAACCGGCGGTTATCCATCGGATCTTAATGTTCAAAGTAGCCAGCCGACAGCAGGCATTACAGGCTGGTCTTATACAACAAGCAATCAGGGTTATACAAGATATTTAATCGGAGACAAAGGAGACAACAGGTGGTGGGATGATAATATCACATTAAAAGCAGGATATGACTTCTCTAAAACATCTAAGGTTAATCTCTCATTCATGAGCACACGCTTTGAATGGAATTATGATGAGCCGCATACATATTTGAGGGATGCGGCAGGCAATAAAGTGTGGTCATATGGGACAGTGAAGGAAGCTTCTTTTCTTACAGGCTCTGGAGGCGGGATAAAGAATGTTTATAATCTCAGCTATGAAACGCAGTTTTCGGATGTAAAGGCAAAACTTTCGTTGGGGCTTGTTGAACAGGGAAAAAACTGGTATGTAACACCAGGCAGCACTGTTTCAACAACCCGTTCAGGCGGGCCTGGCACGGTCAACGAGACACCAGGTAACAGTTATAATGCTGACCTCCAATTCACCTTGCCTGTTTTTGAAAGGCATATTCTCACCTTTGGCGGCTCTTTTAGACATGGCCAGGCGGATACAGAGAAGTATAATCTCACAAACTGGAAGGATGAAGAATCGAAGACAACCCTTTCCTATCAGGCAAAGGGAAAGGACAGGACATATGCCGTTTTCGTTCAGGATGAAATAATGATTCTCGACAATCTCACCGCATACATTGGATTCAGGCAGGATTGGTGGGAGACATATGACGGGTATGTAAATCAAGTAGGCACTGCCGGTTATCCAAAGAATTACGATTTAAGAGACGCATCATCTTTCAGTCCAAAGGCTGCACTCGTTTATAAGCCCTTTGAAAAGACGACTTTAAGGACATCCATTGGCAAGGCATTCAGACCGCCCACAGTTTATGAACTTTACGCGACATCGATATTCTCGGGAATCACCTATGCAGGAAATCCTGACTTAAAGCCAGAGACTACAACTTCATGGGATATAGGTGTAAAGCAAGGGCTATGGAAAGGGGCAAAGATAGGAATTACGTATTTTGAAAATTATCTGGAAGATCTCATCTACAGTCAAACGGTTACTCCTACTTATTGGGAACGGATAAATGCAGGAAAGGCTGAAAGTAAAGGTGTAGAGCTTGAGGCTGAGCAGAGATTTGAAAAATGGCTGAGGCTTTTTGCCAACTTTACTTATAACGACGGGAAGATAACAGAGAATGAGGTAAAGCCTAAAACGGTTGGTAAAAGACTATTATATCTTCCAGAGAAAATGTTTAATATGGGAGCGGATATTGAAAAAGGTCCTTTCTCATCTTCTATAACCGGTCGGTATGTAGGCAAGAGATATACAGATGATGAAAACAGGGATGTGGTGAATAACGTCTATGGCTCGCATGACCCCTATTTTACGGCAGATGCAAAGGTTTCATATAAAATTACAAAATTCGCCTCTGTTTCTCTATCTGTAGATAACATCTTTGATAGAGATTATTTTGCTTTCTATAAAGCCCCTGGAAGGTCATGGTTTGGAGAGGTGACATTAAGGTTTTAATAAAGGAGGATAGAACAATGTGGCTCCTTTTGAAGTTATTGGTTGTAATTCTGTCCATTATCGGCTGTGTTAGTCACTCTTTTGCAGGATTCGAAGAGGCGATATACCTCTTCGAAAATCCTCCTGCAGGTCACGGAGAAGGTCACAAAGGCGACAGAGGCGATGAACATTCAGAGCACAGGGCCGGGATTGTAAATGGGAAAGGGATGAAAGATATACTCTGGCTTGAGACAAAAGCAGATTCATCTTATGTGGGAACAGAGCGGATAATTGAGGTTAGATTTGGCAAATTCCCGGGGCTGCTAAAGAAAGATGATGATATCGGCAATACGCTGTTATGGGCAAAGACCGGCAGCAGCATATCTGAATTAAGGCTTCAAAAACAACGGGATGAATATATTGTAAAAATAGCTCCTGAATCTGCTGGATATTACACTGTTGCCGCCTATGCAGATTTTGGCATCAGAGATAAATTCCATACCTGCTACTTTTCAAAGGTAGATTTTCCTTTTTATGGCCGGCGTGGAGGCGAGAAGTATGAACCAATAATATTTGATAAGGATAAGCTTCCCCTTGAGATATTAATCATAAATGAGGCCAAACATAACCGGAGATATACAGGTGATGAACTAACTGTCAGGGTTTTGTATAGAGGAAGGCCTCTGTCAGATGCAGAGTTATGTCTGATTACTGATAGTGGCTGGACAAAGGGGATAAGAACAGATGCTAATGGTGAAGGGAGGTTTGCCTTGCTGACTGACAGGGCTATCTTGTTAAAAGAGCATAATCATAATGCTGTTATGAAATATATGTTCTGGGTGGAACATACTGATAATAATAAGGGAAAAGGTTATAAGGGGAACAGGTATATATCAACATTGGTCATAAGTGTATACCCTTCCCCTCATGCGTGGGAGAGTAGCAAGGTGGGTTACCTGACAGTCCTTGCCACTACCCTTATTGTCGGGCTGGGTGTTTCCTTAAGGCGTTACCTCAGACGCAGAGATAGCAAGAGGGGAAGATGAATGTAAGCAGATTAAGGCAGTTTATCCAGATTATAGCCTTCGGATTACTGGTCTATGGGGGGCTTATTAATATTGATTTAACACATTATCTCCCTGTGTATTCATGCACCTTCAATGACGCCAAGGGAGGTTCATGCTTCCTTGCAGGGCTGCAGTGTATTTTAACAAAACCATTTAACCAATATTCACTGGACAACTGGTGGCCCCTTTTAAGATTAACAAAATGGATCCTTTATACAGTACTCTTTTTTGTCGTTCTGAATAAGGCATGGTGTGGCTGGCTCTGCCCCCTCGGCACTATTTCGGATTGGTTCACTATTTTAAGGAAAAAAATTAATATAGAGTTTACCAGATTTTCATGGCTAAGACATGATAAGCTGAAGTCCATAAAATATATCCTTCTAATTTTATTGATATTTATTATACCGATAGGGATTGGCAATTCCTTATTTAGTATGCCAAAGATCACCCATGATTTACACGTAGCTTACTGCCAGATATGTCCGGCAAAACCAGTTATTCCACTTTTTATGGGTGATTTTAGACAGTTCTTCATCAACTTTAAAAATACAACGACAATTGTCATGTCCATGCTGGGTATGACCCTTCTGGGTGTGTTCCTGGCAGGGGCTTTTGTTAAGAAGAGGTTCTGGTGTGCCTATTGTCCTATTGCAGCCTTTACCTCGCTTTTTGACAATCTTGGATTAATGCAGCTTAAAAAAGATGGACAGAGGTGCACTAAATGCGGGAATTGCTCTCGGGTGTGTGATATGGAAATCAGGGAGATATCTGAAGAGAGGGATAGAGAGAATATAATAACCCAGGATTGTTCATTGTGTATGAAATGTGTTGAGGCATGCCCTGAGGACAAGGCGCTTAAGGTTACTTATCTGGGAAAGGCAATATTTACAGCAAGCAATGAGGGTTTTCTGAGGCGTCAAGGAATTTTGGAGAAAAACTCGCAAACAAGGTGAAAAGACTTTTTATGATATTAATCTTTTGCCATATATTGATCGGAAATACCTGCGGAGAGGAATCAGATATGAAACCCCGCACCAGAGAAATCTTGGTGCGGGGTGAACTGGTAATTACACAGGAAGAGATAAAGTCTCTTTCTGTGCATACACTGGTTGAGTTGCTCAATCAACTCCCCGGGGTAAGTGCGACTGAGTCCTCGATTAGCCTGCAGGGGGCTCCGACCAAACAGGTATTGGTGCTTCTGGACGGCAGACCCCTGACCGACCCTGTCTCCGGCGGGGTAGATCTGAAAGGGATTTCGGTATATAGCATTGAGAGGATAGAAATCATAAAAGGGGCCGGGGCAGTGCTTTATGGGGATAATACAACCGGAGGCGTTGTTCTTATTACTACCAAAAAAGCCCACATCACATATAAAAATAGGATAGAAGCTTCATATGGCTCCTTTAATACTCAAAGATACGATTTTGATCTTGGTACAGAGGTAAAGGCTACAGGGTTATCCCTGTCAGGAAATTATAAGAGCAGTGATGGACATCGAAAAAATAGCGATAGTAAGACCTATGGAGGAAAAATTGGCATCAACTCCATGCTAAGTAAGGAAATTGACCTACGGCTGTCCTTGAACTATTCCGGGGAGGAAATAGGATATCCTGGTAGAACCTTTGACCCTACTCCTCTGGCTCGGTCTGAAAAACAAGGCTGGGGAACAACCTTATTGCTGAAATATAAAGGGCTAAATAGCCGCATTTATTACACTGGTTTTGATGAACATTATAATGACCCAGACAATAAAATAGAGAACGATTTAAAAAGCCAAATAATGGGACAAGATCTCAAATGGGAAGGAGATTTACCCAGGATTGGTGCTATTCTGCTGGGTCTGAATGGTGAGCTGCGCTGGGCTGAGGCAACTACCATCGGGAAACATGATGAGAATCAGTTCAGTATTTATGGAAGCAAGGAAATTGGCGTGGGGGGTTGGCCCTTAAGCATGAGGCTGGGCCTGAGGCTCAATAAACATTCTGATTTTGGTTCCTCCTATAATCCTGAGGTGGGAATATTTTATAAGCTGAAAGGTTGGGAAGCAGGCATTCAGGTGAATAGGTCTTCCAATACCCCCACTTTTAGACAGAGGTATTACGAGAGTACCTTTACAAAGGGCAATCCTGATTTAGGAATGGAGCAGGCCACCAATTATCAGTTGAACCTATCCGCCAAATTCAGGGAGTCCTTCAGCTGGTCTGCTATTGCCTTCTGGAGCCAGATAGCGGATGGAATTACTACTGTAAAGGGAACAGACGGAATATATCGCTATGCAAATATAAGCTCCAGCAGCCGTAAAGGAGCGGAGGGAAGTTTTGACTGGAAGGTTGTGGAGTGGATGGGCATAAATGCTTCCTATATATATCTTATTGCCAAGGATGAGGATACCGGCCTTTTTCTGACCCATAAGCCCAAGCATAATGCTAATTTTAATATTCGCTTATCAAAATGGGATGGTTCATTGATTTTCAGAGGCAAATATGTGGATCGGCGTTTTGATGACAGCGCCAACACTGAGGTACTGAATAGTTACTTTGTGGCTGATGCTAAATTAGCCTATCAGATCAACAAGGTAAACCTATTTTTTGAAGTTAATAACCTGTTTGATAAAGTGTATTATGCACATCTTGGTTATCCCTCTGAAGGAAGAACCTATACAGCAGGCTTGAGTTGTGAGTTTTAATCTGATACAGGAATAAGGAGAAATGAATGCAGTTAAAAGATGAGGGCATAAAAAAGGATCATACAGTCAGGATGCAAAAACGCCTCAGGCTTCATCTTGCTATGTCAACCAGAGAACTGCTTGATAAGATGAAAGATGATAATATCCGACCACAAATGATGGCATACTTTGATAAAAGGTTTAAGACCCTTTATGAAAACAACGGAGATTTAATAAAGACAAAAGATAGGCAGAAGGTTATTGGTGTCTACTGCATGTTTGTGCCCGAGGAGTTAATATATGCCGCTGGAGCAGTTCCTGTACGACTATGTGCCGGTGCTTATGATTCGATAGATGTCGGAGGAGATTTTTTGCCTGACATCGCCTGCCCTATAATCAAATCAACTATTGGCCTCTGGCACTTACAGATACTTCCATTTTACAACTCCTGCGATGTGGTTATAATACCTGCTACCTGCGACTGGAAGACAAAGCTTGGGGAGATTATAAAGGAATATGTATCTGTCTGGATGCTGGATGTACCGCGCATCAAAGAAACAGAGGCATCACACCGCCACTGGCTGACCGAGGTCAAGGAATTAAAGCGAAAGATCGAAAAACTGACCGGCATAAAGATAACGAGAAGAAGATTACGTCAGGCTATCAAAACTGTTCAAGGCGCACAGGCAGAATTCCGCCGATTCTATAAAATCAGGATGGCAGAGATGCCAGTAATAAATGGAAGGGATGCCTTGCTGATTATGAATGCATACTTCTATGAGACGGCTGAGAACTGGACCGAAGCAGTCAGGGCGATAAACGATGAGCTGGAAGAGCGGTTACAAAAAGGGGTTCATGTCTGCAAGAGGACAGCCCCACGTATAATGCTAACAGGGGCGCCAATAATATTCCCAAATTACAAGCTCCCTAACATCATTGAGGAAATGGGAGGTATCATAGTTACCGATGAACTTTGTAACTCTAATCGATATATCTATGACATGATAGCTGTTGATGAGCCTTTGATGTTTGATATCTTAGCTGGTATTGCCGAGAGATACCTACTCCCTTGCAGTTGCCCTATATTTACTACCACTGAAGACAGGATAAAGCGTATTCTGCAAATGATAGACGATTTTAGAGTGGAAGGACTGGTCTACCACGTACTAAAAGGGTGTCATCCCTATGATCTGGAGGCTATAAGGATAGAGAATGCCCTAAAAGAGAAAGGAATTCCAATGCTGAAGATAGAAACCGATTATAGTCCTGAAGATATTGAACAACTCCGCACCCGAATAGAAGCCTTTTTAGAGACCATTAAAGGGATGAGACATACAAGCGAAAAAATTCCTGCTCCATTAGTTTTAGAAAGGAGATGATAGAAAAATGGAATATTATATAGGGATAGATGTCGGCTCCTCATTTACAAAACTGGCCCTGATAGATGAAAGCAGGGTATTGAGTCATAAGGTTGTACCTACTGGTGTAAATTGTCAGGAAACAACTGTGAGGTCATTAAAGGAGCTTTTAGATGAGTTTAAGATTCCCGATATGGCTATAAACCCCGCACCACGTGTTAAAACACGGGGCTTTACGGGGTGCGGGGTAAAATATATTGTGTCTACCGGTTATGGAAGGAGGCTGATAAATGTCGCTAATGATACCATCAGTGAGATAACTGCTAATGCCACCGGTGCACAGTGGTTAGGCAAATCTGCAGGGTGTGTGAGGACAATCATAGATATTGGCGGGCAGGACAGTAAAGTCATTGCCCTCGATGAGAAGGGTGTCACTAAAAACTTTGCTATGAATGACAAATGCGCTGCCGGTACAGGAAGATTTCTGGAGAATATGGCCAGGATACTGGAAATAAACATAACAGATTTAGGTGATTTATCCCTGCAGGCAAAAATCCCTGTGAAGATAAACAGCACCTGCACTGTCTTTGCCGAATCAGAGGTAATATCTCTTCTGGCAAGGGGTAAAGCAAAGCCGGAGATTATTGCCGGGCTTCATTATTCTATTGCCAAACGGATAGTTAGATTAGTCAAAAGGATTGGTATAGAAGATATGGTCTTCTTTGACGGCGGCCCTGCCTTAAATAATGGTTTAGTTAAGGCGATGGAGGATGAATTAGCAAGGGGAATCTATGTCCCACCTACTCCGCAGATTACTACAGCAATCGGGGCAGCCCTGATAGCTAAAGAGGCATTCTTAAAAGAAGTCCATTCAGGGAGCTATTAATGAATAACCAGGAGCTTTTACCTTATATTGATTTCTTTAAAGGTTTTGCAAACCCTTATCTGGGTGTGCTTATTGCAGGTCTTTTTTATGGAATGACCCTATGCAGTTTTTCGTGTCTGCCTTATATAGGCACATATATAATAGGCACACAGGAGGGGTTTAGTAAGGGGTTTAAGGCCACCATTATATTTTCCATCTCCAGGATTGCTACTTATACCTTGTTGGGAGGATTATGCGGATATATAGGAAGTGTTATCCTGAAGGAGATAAATCCAGGGCTAATATTGCTTATAACAGGTGTAGTTATATTCCTGATAGGTATCATCGTTATCTTAAAGCCCCTTCAGACCTGTCCACAAAATGGTCATAAAATAAAAAAGACGATATCCTTTAAAAACCCTTTTTTGCATTTAATTTCCATGGGGGTAGTAATCAGCCTGATCCCGTGTTTACCTCTCACGGCCGTCTTGTTATATTCCTCAACAACACAGTCTATCTTTACAGGTGGACTTATAGCGCTGATGTTCAGCATCGGGACATCTATATCTCCTTTATATCTTTTTGGAGGTGCGGCAGGATGGTTTTCCAAAAAAATAAGACTTGAGATCCCTCAACACAAGGGTTTAATGCAGAGAATAAGCGGGGGGATTTTAGTTTTCTTAGGAGCTAAGTTGTTGTATGGGGCTTTTTAATGGTAGTAACAGGAATAAGAATAATTTTATAGGAGGAAAGGTATATGGAGTGGCTTAAGATTGTAATTGATTATGGAATAATCGGTTTTTTGGTGTTTCTAAGCTTTATAGCAGTAGGGATTGCTATAGAAAGGAGACTATTTTACAAAAATTTTAAGCTGGATGGATTCGATGATAAAAAGGCCCTTGAACTCGAACTTACAAGAAAAATCCATATTATAGCCACCATCGGGAGCAATGCCCCTTACATTGGATTATTAGGAACGGTGCTGGGGATTATGCTGACATTTTATACAGTAGGGATGGAAGGTTTTGTAGATTCCAAGAGGATAATGGTTGGTCTTGCCCTTGCCCTTAAGGCAACCGCCGTTGGTCTCCTTGTTGCTATACCAGCGGTGGCACTATATAATTTTCTCCTCAGAAGGGTAAAGGTTATTATGATGCAATGGGAGATAAAGAATGGGAACTCCTTAACCTGTCATTCCCGCGCAGGCGGGAATCCAGAGTAGCAAATGCAAAATGCAAAAATTAAAAATCCCCCCACAACCCCCCTTTACTAAAGGGGGCAGGGGGGATTAAAGAATTCCATAATTTTGCATTTTGATATTTTATTTTTGATTTATAAGAGCTGGATCCCTGCTTCCGCAGGAATGACTAAAACGATAGAATTGCAAATGAAATTTAAGATGGAGCGTTAGACATGGAAGAGAAGGAATTTGATTACATAAATGTCATTCCGTTTGTAGACATCATGCTCGTCTTATTGACTATTGTCCTTACAACATCCACATTTATTGTACAGGGTATTATCCCTGTTGAACTCCCGAAGGCATCAAAGAGTGAGGCAGAGAGTCTGAGAACTCAGATTATCGAGATAGATAAAAAGGGAAATCTCTTCTGGAATTCAAATCCGATTACCCTAAGTAATCTATTTAGTTTAATGAAGGATAAAGATAAAAACACCCCCATACTGATCAGGGCAGACAGGAATATAGCATTACAGACTTTTGTTGATGTCCTCGATGCTGTAAAGTCCCTCGGCTTTAAGAGGGTGAGCCTCCAGACAGAGGAGAAAAGATGAATTACAATATAAATGGATTTAAGGTCTCGTTTCTGCTCCATGTCATAATAATCATGCTCATACTTGGTTTGAGCCATTCTATCAGGTCGGAGGGGAAAGTGGTGGTTATTGACTTCAGTATCGAAGGCAGCACAAGCACTGTAAAGACTGATACCAGACCTGTTAATCAAAGGCATGACGATAAAAGACCAATAGCACAGTCGAGAATTGCGCAGGTGGTTCAAAAGAGTGAGCCTGTTCCTGCTGTAAAGAATGAAATGAATCCAACAGAATCAGAATCTCAGGTTCCTGTGCCTGTTACACAAAAACCGGCAGATAATACTGGTACCAAAATCGCATCTTTACCTGCCCTGACTGATACAGGCGGATCGGTAACATCTTCAGTAATATCTGATGAAAACAGGGGAAACTCGATAGAAAATGAAAAAACTAAATACCTCAAAGAGCACTTTTCGTATATAAGGAATATGATACAGAAAAACCTTTCTTATCCACGTATTGCAAGGGAGATGGGATGGATTGGTAAAGTGACTGTATCTTTTATAGTCTGCGAGAATGGACATGTTAAGGATATAAAAATCGTAGAAAGTTCAGGGGTAGCGATTTTAGATAAGAACGCCATAAATACTATAAAAAGGGTCTCCCCATTTCCCAAACCTCCTGTTGGAGCACAGATCATAATTCCAGTTAGTTACAAATTAAATTAACCAGCTGCGAAGAGGTTAATCATAGATATTTTCAATAAATGAGATTAGACTAATATATCCTGTCTATTAGTTCTCTAAAATTCTGTTTTTATTAATACAGAATTAATAAAATGAGGGGGCATAGCCCCCCCATTAGCAATACATTCTATTCTTTACCTTATTTAGCCGGATTGCCTTTTGTATTTACTTCCGGTACTTTTCCTCCGTGACATTCCATGCAGTTATGCTGAGCGGTTATGTTGTGAACCAAAGCAGGTAGTTTGTGTCCTGCCTTGAATTTACCTTCTGCCCACTCGTTCAGGAGCTTCACTGTCTGCATAGCCACATCTGCTGAAAGCCTGGCACACCTGTCTTTCCTCTCAGGGGTCCAGAATCCGCGATCTGCCTTCTTCATCCATCTGCCAACTGAGACATGGCAAAGGGGAGAGTTGCTCTTGCTCTTCACTTTGACCTCTGCCTTTGGGTGCTTTGGTGTATAAATTGGTAACTCTGTGTCCGCATACCAATGTATCACTTCATTGGCTATTTGTTCACCGTCTTTAGCTACACCAGGCCCACATATAAGGCTTGTAGCAATGCTTGATCCGAGCATTGTCCCACAAAGTGTTCCCCAGCCAACTACTCCTCCATGTCCCCATACAAGTGACTCTACAGGGAATAGGGTATAGGGCTCTCCTATCTTTTTCTGAAGGGGGATGAGTATTCCACTTGCTACCGCATAACAACAAAACCCCTTATACCAGTTGCTATAGGCTATCTCACCGACCTCTTGAATGTCTAACTTTTTATACGGCCATGGCAGTTTTGGTGCCTCCTTCGCTGCTGCTTTTGACAGCAGACCCAGCCACCCAGCTGATACAACTGCTATTCCAGTCGCTCCGACTGCAATTTTGCCTGCGCCCATGAGTAGCCCTCTTCTTGACAATCTTTTTATTTCATTCTTTTCTTCTAACATAATTCTTACCTCCAGATTTTGAATTTTGTTAATTAGTTAATTAGATCTAGATTGACAAACCTTTAGATATCTTTTAATTGAACTATTTTTTACCCCCTTCCTTTTCCTGAATCTTGGTGAATCTTATCTATCTACTATCTACTACCACGTCACCTCCTTTCCAACTCAAAGTCTTAAGCGACTTCCTTCATTTTCCCATCTTCCCTGGAAGGTATCCGCTTCAAGCGGATCTTCCGAGGGATGATGGGGCATGCAGAAGGACTGAAGGGAGGAAAAGTCCTTCTACAATTTTAAAAGAATAAGTGATTAAGGGCTGATAATAAAGGATTAATCTTACCCCTTAAGTCCTTAATCCTGAATTATTGTGGAATACTTATGCGGAATATCTGGGTGGTTTTTCTATTGCGGACAGTCCTGCCTCATTAATTGGAGTATAGGCAGTGCCAGTTAGATATGTGCAGTTTATAAACATCTGTATAGATGGGTTGGCTGGCATTAATAGCATCATGGTATTATCTGGTGATACGATGGAATCTGCAGGTTTTTCGCAGATATTTAAGGACAATAACACAACTAATCCTGCAGGATTATCAAAAATAACTTTGTCCATAGCTCCATTATTATGAATCTGGTAAATCACAGGTGCTATGATGTTGATTATTAAAAATGCTATGCAGATTACTGTGATTATCCTTTTATCCTGCATAAACCCTCGCAGTACCTAAAATCATAATAACACTTTATATAAAAGTCAACTCAAAAATCTCTTGACAAAAAAATTACAATACTTTAAACTTGCAAAAAAGAAACCTTTAATATAGCTCCGTGAGGCTATAAAGGTGCATAACATATTATCAATAAATATAAATAAAAACCTTCTTCCTCATGGGGAGAAGGTTTTTTTGTATCTGGAGGTCAGGATTGAATAAGGTAACGGCTATTGTAATGGACAGGACAGCAATAGAACGGACATTAAGCCGTATAGCCCACGAGATACTTGAACAAAATAGAGGAACAGAAGGGCTGGTGTTTGTCGGCATAAGAACAGGGGGGGCTCACCTTGCCCACAGGCTTGCACGGAAGGTGTTTGAAATAGAAAAGAAGGAGATACCCGTTGGTATACTCGACATAACCCTTTACCGTGATGACATTATGAAACGGAAGAAACATCATGTATTAAGAAAAACAGATATATCCTTTTCTGTAACTGATAAGAAAATAATACTGGTTGATGATGTGCTTTTTACAGGAAGGACTATCAGGGCAGCACTTGATGGACTCATGGATCTCGGTAGACCTAAAGAGATACAACTTGCAGTTCTTGTTGACAGAGGTCATAAAGAACTTCCAATAAGGGCGGATTATGTGGGTAAGAATATTCCTACATCACTGAGAGAAGATGTTAAGGTTATGCTCGAAGAAGAAGGACATGAAGACAGTGTAATTATTCTTGAGGGGATTAATGAGGCTTAACAGAAAGGACCTTTTAGGCATAAAAGAACTCGATGTATCTGAGATAAACCTGATACTTGATACAGCAGACTCCCTTAAAGAGGTTTTAGAAAGAGACATCAAGAAGGTCCCTACACTGAGAGGTAAGACGATTGTAAACCTTTTTTATGAACCAAGCACGAGAACAAGAACCTCCTTTGAGATTGCAGGCAAGACACTGAGCGCTGATGTAATAAATATTACAACCTCAACAAGCAGCATCGTAAAAGGTGAGAGTCTTATTGATACCGCAAAGAATATAGAGGCATTGAATGCAGACATACTTATCGTAAGACATTCAGCCTCAGGTGCACCGCATCTCTTAGCAAAGAATCTAAAGAGTTCAGTGATAAATGCCGGCGATGGTGCCCATGAACATCCGACACAGGCACTCCTTGATGTATTTACAATAAGGGAAAGAAAGAAGTCGCTAACTGGACTTACCGTTACAATCGTGGGTGATATCATGCATAGCCGTGTAGCGAGGTCGAACATATATGCGCTCAAGAAATTAGGGGCTGATGTGAGGATTGTAGGGCCACCAACGATGCTTCCGAAGAATATAGAGGAACTCGGTGTTAAGATTTTTTATAACATAGAAAAGGCTGTTGATGGTGTTGATGTGATAATGATGTTAAGGCTTCAACTTGAAAGACAGGGGCGGGGATTCTTCCCTTCAATAAGAGAGTATTCAAGGCTTTACTGTCTTACAGAAGAAAGGGTGAGGCTCGCAAAAGAGGATGTTCTGATAATGCATCCTGGACCAATAAACAGGGGTGTAGAGATAGAAGCATCTGTTGCTGATGGCCCATATTCAGTAATACTTGATCAGGTAACAAATGGTCTGGCTATAAGAATGGCAGTCCTATATCTGCTCGCAGGTGTTCACAAATGAAGATACTGATTAAGAATGGCCATATTATAGATCCATCACAGGGGATTGATGGGATTGGCGACATTTTGATAGAGGGCGGGAAAATAAAAGAAATAAACAGGGGGAGAGAAGGGGTGGGGGGGAGACGCCGAACTCCGAACTCCGAACTTTCCAACAACTCCGAACTCCGAACTATTGATGCAAAGGGTCTCATAGTTACGCCGGGACTGATCGATATGCATGTACACCTGAGGGAACCAGGCTTTGAATATAAAGAAACTATAAAGAGCGGAACAGAGGCTGCAGTGAGGGGAGGTTTCACATCTATATGTTGCATGCCCAATACAGAGCCGGTTAATGACAATGGTGCAGTAACAGAATTTATACTGAGAAAGGCAGCCGAAGAAGGCATGGTGACCGTATATCCTGTCGGGGCAATTACAAAGGGTTTAAATGGAGAGACGCTCTCAGAGATAGGTGAATTAAAGTCCACTGGATGTGTGGCAATCTCAGATGATGGTAAGCCTGTGGCGAACAGTCTTGTTATAAGAAGGGCGATGGAATATGCAAAGACCTTTGACATGCCAATAATCTCACATTGCGAGGATTTAAACCTTTCAGAGGATGGGATGGTTAATGAAGGACTGGTTTCACTTGAACTTGGATTAAGGGGCAGGACAGTGGTATCAGAAGAGATCATCGTCCATAGAGATATTGCTCTATCAGAATATACAGGTGCAAGGGTTCATATAGCCCATGTAACCACTGCTGGTGGAGTGAGAATTATCAAGGATGCAAAGAGCAGAGGTATAAATGTTACTGCAGAGACCTGTCCACAATATTTTACTCTAACAGAGGATGCCATAAGAGATTACGATACGAATGCAAAGATGAATCCCCCGCTCAGAACAGCGAAGGATGTGGAGGCAATAAAAGAAGGGGTAAGAGATGGGACAATAGATGTTATAGCAACCGACCATGCACCCCACGCCCAATTTGAAAAAGAGGTTGAATTTGACTATGCCCCTTTTGGGATTGTAGGGCTTGAGACTGCATTATCACTTTCTATGAGGCTTGTAAAAGATGGATGGATTACATTGAGTCGTCTCATCGAGATGTTGTCCTGTAATCCTGCAAAGATACTTGGTATTGAAAAGGGAGGGATTAAGGTGGGCTCAATTGCAGATATTACAATTATAGATCCTGAAAGAGAGATTACCATTGATTCATCTAAGTTTAAATCAAAAGGCAGAAATACCCCCTTCAACGGTTTTAAGGTAGCAGGTATTCCTGTTATCACAATATGCAAAGGAAAGGTGTATAGCTCAGAATGGTAAAAAAGGCAATCCTTGCATTGGCTGACGGAATGATTTTCGAAGGTGAGTCTTTTGGCTCAGAAGGGGAAGCCATCGGTGAGGTGGTATTCAACACCAGTATGACAGGCTATCAGGAGATACTCACAGACCCATCCTATAAGGGACAGATAGTAACCATGACCTACACCCAGATTGGGAATTACGGTGTGAATGAAGAGGATATTGAATCTAATGGTGGCCCGAAGGTTGAGGGCTTTGTTGTGAAAGAGTATCTTGATTATCCAAGTAACTGGCAATCTACAGATTCTATTGATGCCTATCTTAAAAAGTATGAAATAGTTGGGATTCAAGACATTGATACAAGGGCGCTGACAAGACATCTCAGAAATTATGGTGCACAGATGGGGATAATCTCCACGATAGATTTAGAACCAGCAAGTCTGCTTAAAAAAGTAAGAGCACATCCTGGGATTTCTGCATTTGACCTTGTAAAAGAGGTGACAACAAGAGGGTCATATAAATGGACAGAAGAAAAAAAACTTCTTAATGTAACTTCAGGACTTCAGGACTTCAGGACTTCAGGACTTAAAAGGGTTGTTGTCTATGACTTCGGCGTCAAGTTTAATATTCTGAGGAACCTTGTTGATGCTGGCTTTGATGTAACCGTTGTGCCTGCTCAGACCCCAATAGAGAAAGTGCTTGAGATAGATCCTGATGGGATAGTTTTGAGTAACGGTCCAGGCGACCCTGAGACGGTGACTTACGCCATAAAGAATACAAAAAGGCTCATGGGCAAAAAGCCTATTTTTGGAATCTGTCTTGGTCATCAGATACTGGGGCTTGCAATGGGTGGCAGGACATACAAACTTAAATTTGGACATCACGGTGGGAATCATCCTGTTAAAGATTTATCCACAGGCGGGGTTGAGATTACAGCACAGAATCATAACTACTGTGTTGATATTAAAAGTCTTAATGGTCAGGTTAAATTAACACACAAAAATCTATATGATGGGACAGAGGAGGGCATGGAACATGTGGAGTTACCAATATTCTCTGCTCAGTATCACCCAGAGGCAGGGCCTGGACCGAATGACTCAGCATATCTGTTTAAGAGGTTCAGGGACATGATTGAGAGATTTCAATAGATGGAATTAGATTTCCAGAGCATATTTAAGGAGCTTAATAAACTGAAGGTTGATTATCTTGTCGTAGGAGGATTGGCTGTCAATTTTCATGGTGTTCCGAGAATGACCTATGATATTGATCTTATGATATTGCTTCAACCAGAAAATATCAACAAACTGGTAACAAAGCTTATCGATTGGGACTACCGTCCAAAAGTTCCAATTAATCCTATGGAACTTGCTGATGAAGCAAAAAGGAATTCCTGGATCCAGGAAAAGGGAATGACGGCATTAAATTTTTACAGTGAGACATCACCCATTGGAGAAATTGACATTGTCCTTGATTCACCGATTCCTTACGATGAACTGAAAAACAGGGCTGTCGTGATCGAGCTTCAAGAAGAAAAAATACTTACTGTCTCAATTCATGATCTCATTAAGCTTAAGCAGAAGTCAGGCCGTAAACAGGACATCGCAGATGTAGAATACCTGAAGATGATTTTGGAGAGATAAATGGAAAGCCAGAAAAAAGGATTTGTTTATACTGTAAGCCGTGAGCAGTTAGATGAATACCGCAGATGGCCTATAGAACGTCGGTTAAAGTGGCTTTATTTTGCAAACAAGATGAGGAAATCCCTTCCGCAAAGAACTATTGAGATTCAGGAGTTGTTCAGGAGTGGGAAGATATAGATTAAGAGATTCGGGGAGATGATAGAGAGGAAATGTTAATTTAAGGTGCCAATATATATATTTTGAGGAGAAGATAATGCAAGAGGTGTTATTTGAAACTGAGGTTAGTCTGGTTCAAAGATATGAAAAGATTATCAGTAATAATTATTCGTCTTATAAAGAAAAATATAATGCTCTTGATTTAATAGATTGGGACTTTAAGGATTTCCAAACGCAATATTTATCCCATAGATTTCACTCTTACCCAGCAAGATTTATACCTCAGATTCCTAAAACCTTTATCAGCTTATTTACTAACGAAAATGATATTGTTATAGATCCATTTTGTGGCTGTGGGACAACAATTGTTGAGTCATTTTTAAATGGACGGGACTCTATTGGTAACGACTTTAATCCATTGGCATGTCTTATAACAAAGGTAAAGACACGACTAATACCAGAAGGAGATCTAAATCTTCTTGGTAAAAAACTAATGGAGATAAAGAAATATGTAGATAGTGACCATCGTAGACCTGAATACTTAAGAAAATTACCAAAAAGAAATGTAAGCAATCTCTTTAATAGAGATGTGATAAATGAATTGTGTTTAATTAAAGAAGGACTTGATGAATTAAAAGATAAGCATAACATTCATGAGTTAGGGTTGGTTGCTCTTTCGGCAACAATATGGTCAATAATTGAGTCTGAGAATGGGATAGACATTTTTGCTAACTTTTATAGAAAAATAACTAATATGATGGATACAATTCGAGAGGTGAGAAATATTGTAAAGAAAGAACCCAAAGTAACAGTTATACATGGAGATGCAAGATTTCTTGAGATCGATTCTAACGTCTCTAGACTCATTGTGACATCTCCTCCTTACGTCAACGCCTTAGATTACTATCGAGTCCATATGTATAATATGCTTTGGCTTGGAATGGATTACGAAGGATTTAGAAAACATGAGATAGGGGGGCATTCCCATTATATTGCTAATAGATTTAGGCTCCTCTCAGAGTATCTTGCCGATATGTTTCGCTCTATGATAGAAATGAACAGAGTCTTAGAAAAGGGTGGGATTTGTGTAATTGCTATTGGGAATTCAAGTCTTGAATATGAACTTATAGAGAGTTATAGACATTTCTTAGCCTTCGCACCATATTTAAATTTCAGAGCAGTAAAAACAATCTTTAGGAACATTGACACTACCAGAAAATATACAAGCAGAGACATAGGCAAGATAGATGATGAATATGTCATTGTCTTAGAGAAAATGGATGACATAGATATAACCTCAAGAGCTGACGGTTTTGTTGAAGAGGTTGTTACCAAGCAGATGAAAGAATTTGAACAGAAAGTTAAAGAAAGGCCAGGCTCTTCCTTGAGGGGTAAAAGAGTCTCAGAAAAGAGATTGATGCAAAATGCTGACAGAATAGATGAAGCAATAAGATTGATTCCACAAGACATAAAAATCAAAGGATAATGAGATTATGGAAAAACTTTTATCCAAAATTATCATTGCAATCTTGGAAGGAAAAGATTATAGACCCCATGTTTTAGCAACTATCAACAAGAGATTTATTGATAATGCCCATACCTTGCTGGAGAAAGTCTATACTGCTAAAAAGACAAACAAGGATATTGACTGGTGGATTACTAATTTGATTGAGGGAAGCAAAAATAAGAATGAGGTATTGATGATTGAAGAAGCAAAAAAACTTGGCATAAAAGTTATTGAACTTAGGAATAAGAATGCTTTGCTTGAAATATATTACTTCTTGAAGACACACGGTGTTACAGCGAGTAAACCAACGGAAATTGA
>JBFLZU010000042.1:0-22019 GCA_040756155.1 Nitrospirota bacterium
CCACCTGAAGAAATTATTTTGCTCACTACCTCCTGTGCATCCTTATCAGATAAATGGTAATTAACAACAATCCTGTATTTTCTTTTTCCGAAGGCTAATGCAATCGTCCTGCCCAACCCCCTCGAGGCACCTGTAACTATAACAACTGGTCGTATTGTATGAGATTTTTCAAAACCCCTTTTGAGCGATATATGAAATCTTTGGGTTACCAGACTCTGCGAAGCGAAATGTCCGCAACTTCGATTGTCCGAGCCCGAAGGGCGAGTTTTCGAAGTTGTAATGGAGCGAGCAGTAGTCTGGTCAAAGATTTCATCAGAAGAGCGAAAAAGTGGGTTTTGAAATAATATCATATTCCTTTAATTACTTCTTCAATAATACTCAATGCCTCTTTTATGTCTTCCTCTGTGTGTTCTGCTGTGATAGTCGTCCTTATACGGCTCTTTCCTGATGGAACGGTTGGAGGTCTAATCGCAGGTGCATATATACCTCTTTCAAAAAGTGATTCTGCAAAAACTACTGCTTCATCAGGTTTGCTAACCATTATCGGGACTATCGGTGTCTCCGTCTCACCGATATCCATATCTAAGTTCTTCAAACCTTCTACATATAACCTTCTATTCCTCCATAACCTCCTGATGATTGATGGGTCTTCTTCTATAACATCGAACGCTGCGATTGCAGATGCCACAACCGATGGCGGAAGCGATGTGGTATAGATAAAGCTCCGTGCTCTGTTGACGAGATACCTGATAAGATTCTTTTCTCCCGCAATATATCCACCGAAACACCCCAATGCCTTACTGAGTGTTCCCATCTGGATTATCCTCTTTCCCTCCAGCCCCAAATATTCTACAGCACCCCTCCCACTATCTCCAAGAACACCTGTTGCATGTGCCTCATCTACCATAAGCATCGCTGAGTATCTTTCTGCAATCCTGTATAACTCTAACAGTGGAGCTATATCTCCATCCATGCTGAATACACTATCCGTAATTATGAGCCTTTTATTTGTTCTATTCTCCTTTTTAAGGATATCTTCAAGGAAATTGACATCTTTATGTGGATATACCTTTATCTCTGCTTTGCTGAGTCTACATCCATCTATTATACTCGCATGATTCAGCTCATCGCTAAAGATTACATCACCTTCTCCCACTATTGCTGGGATAATGCCTGTGTTTGCAGTATAGCCAGAGTTAAATATCAGTGCTGACTCTGTCTTCTTGAATCTTGCAATCCGTTCCTCCAGTTCTTCATGAAGTCTCATATTACCCGATATAAGGCGGGATGCACCAGAGCCAACACCATATTCTTTAACTGCCTCTATAGCAGCCTTCTTTAATTTTGGATGATTTGCGAGACCGAGATAATTATTTGACGAAAGGAGTATTACCTCTCTACCATTTATGGTTACCCTGCTGGACTGAGCGGTATCTATTATTTTAAGGGAACGAAGAAGATTGAGTCTTTCGAGTTTATCAAGTTCGTCTTCAAACATTTTTGTTATATGGGACGATAAATTCTATCGCATCTTTACAAGAGATAATCTTCAGTGGTACCCCTGAAAAGGCGTCACCATCCAATTGTGAGATAATACTACCATTTGATGTTATATCTACAGTCTCAGCCTTTCTATAGACGGTATCCTTAAACCTTAAATGGCGATTTGTAACTATGCCGATAACATGTCTGAGGATATCTATTCTCCTTCTGCCCTGAAAGATACATATATCCAACCCTGTCTTATATATCCCTGCTTCTGGTGTTACTATAAAGTTTCCGCCGTATAACCTGCTATTACTGATTATGACATGATACCCACGAATGATCTCAGCTGTATCTGTTTTAACAGTTATCTCTTCAGGGATATACCATGGAAGTATCCTGAATCCTGTCAATATATATGCAAGTTTGCCAAATATCGCTTTGAATCTGGGATTAAGTGCATGAACCACAGCAGCATCAAACCCTACACCAACCATAAGGGAAAAATATCTTCCATTAACAATGCCAAGATTTATCTTACGTGTTATTCCATTAAATATAATATCGCATGACTCCTCGATGCCAGCTGGAATTCCGAGTTCGTGAGCTAGGACATTGGATATACCGAGTGGTATAATACCTACAGGGATTCTGATAGCGGGGTTACCAAGGAGTCCATTTATCACCTCATTAATAGTACCATCTCCTCCTGCTACCACAACAATATCCGCGTCATTTACATTCAGTGAACGGGCTGATTCTTCTGCATCCCCCTTTTTACCTGTAAGAAAAATTTTGAGAGGAGACCTTTCACCCAGTATCTTTACGACTTTATCTATTTTATCTCTCCGTTCACTACCTGCAGCAGGATTTGCTATAAGTATTATTTTTTTCATTTAGCATTTTCCAGAACTCTTCCATCGAACATGGGGCATAGAGTCTGCCTATCGCCGTTAGAAGGACAGGCTTTTTCTCAATATAATCAATAAAGGAACTCAAGTCAAATCCATTTCCATCAATAAAGAATGCCCTCCCACCTTTTGTATCTCCTTTTTCTTTAAGGCTGGGGAGACGCACATAGCCTGACTTCCTGCTTGCCACATATCCTGTGGTATAATTAGGATTATCTGATATACATAATTCTGCCAGATATGATGGCGCATTTGAAACCTTGGTAGCAAGAACAACTGCTTCGATAACTCTGTTAGGGACACCAGATAGAATCCCTTTTAACTTCTCTTTGAATAAGTCTTTTATTTCTCTTCTTATATCCATCCTGCTCGCCCTTATACCCCTGTAAGGGTCTAACTCAAGTCTTTCACAAGTAGAGGTATCAATAACCATTGCTCCTCTCATATTACTATAATCAGGCGCTGCACCAGAGAAGATTGAATTGAATGCAACCTCGATTGCCTTCTCAGACACTCCGATCTCTTTCAAGAGTTCAGATGCCTTCTTCCTGCTGTCATCAATACCATCTGTAAGTATTGTTGAAATATCAAGGGCTGTTGTCTCTATTACAGGATTATTTATAGATTCTACGGTAAGGATAATTTCATTAGGAATATCTATCTCATGGTTTAATGCCCTCTCTATCAGTTCCTGTGAAATAAGGGATATTTCGCCAAAGGTGACCATCCTTTCAGCACCTGAGATATGCTTTTTATCCCTACTTGCCCTCATGCGGATACTGTACAGATTTGAGATTTGCCCGCCCCGCTTCGCGGCCTGCCCTGCTTCGCGGAGCGAGGCCAGGGAGCGATGCCGGGGAGTTTTGCCCGCCCCGCTTCGCGGCCTGCCCTGCTTCGCGGAGCGAGGCCAGGGAGCGATGCCGGGGAGTTTTGAGTTTTGAGTCATTATTCTCTTACCACTTGCCCCTTAATCCTTAACCCCAGGTCATTTATCATCTCTAAATCCTCTTCTGGCATCCTTCCGAGAGTAGTCAGGTAATTACCTGTCAGGAGACCATCTGCCCCTGCCAGCAATACGAGTGGCTGTAATCCTTTGATTACATGAATTCTTCCACCGCAGACCCTTATCTCTTTATCAGGCATCACAAACCTGAATATTGAAATAATCTTTAGTGCCTCAAAGGGATTTAGCAGGGGTTGACGGCTGAGTGGTGTACCATCTATAGGGGTAAGAAAATTAATCGGGATAGAATCAACACCAAGGCTTTTTATTGTATATGCAAGGTCTATCCTGTCATCCCATGTCTCACCCATACCAAATATACCACCACAGCAGATCGAAAGACCTGCCTCCTTTGCGGTAATGATGGTAGAAAGTTTATCATCAAATGTATGAGTAGAACATATCTCTGGAAAAAATCTTCTCGATGTTTCAAGGTTGTGGTGAAAACGATGGAGTCCTGATTCCTTTAACAGCAGAATCTCATCCCGCCCGAGCATACCAAGTGTAGCACAGGTGGAAAGCCCAATCTCATTCTTTATGCGGTAAATTGCATTGCATATCGTCTCAAGTTCAGCACCTTTTTTTACTTTTCTTCCGCTCGTTACGATACAAAAACGGTTTGCACCGTTATCCCTTGCACACTCTGCTATCTTAAGAATTCTTTCTACAGATACGAGTGGATAGGTCTCTATCTTTGCATGATGATGTGCAGACTGGGCACAAAATCCACAATCTTCGCCACAGTTTCCGGATCTTGCATTTATTATAGAGCATATATCAATAATGTCATCCCTGAATATAGAACGTATCCTGTTTGCAGATGCAAATAGATACACTAGTTCGGTATATTCATCTACACCTGATATTAGAGAAATATCCTCTCTGCATACCTCCATGCCATTTATGACCTTCTGAGTAATCTCATCTATCGCCTTCGTCATCACAATGACCAAAATTATACAACCTTTCTTCTCATTGTCAACAACAATGTCCTCCCCAAAAATCCTTGACATCAATTTTTAAAACAGGTATTATTTAATTGAAAGGATTGCGATGTTTGAGCGTTTTACAGAAAGAGGAAGGAAAATAATAATCCTTGCAAGGGAAGAGGCCGAAAAACATCAGAACGATTATCTTGGCACAGAACATGTCCTTTTAGCACTCCTCAGAGAGGAAGATGGAATACCTGTATCTGTCCTGAGGAAAATAGGACTCTCAATAGAGGAGATACGGTTAGAGGTTGAAAGAAATCTTCCAGGTGGATCTAACATACTCACCTTTGGAGAAATACCTTTTACACCACGGGCAAAGAAGGTTCTCGAACTCGCCGTGGAAGAGGCTAAACTCTTAGGTCATAATTATATAGGAAGTGAACATCTCCTGCTCGGTCTTATAAGAGAAGACGAGGGAATCGGAGGAAAGATATTAAGAAGCATGGGGGTAAATCTACTCGGGGCGCGACAATTAACGATAAACTATTCCTTGCGAGGGCAGATTCAAGGAGGAAAGGAAAAGAAAACATCAACACCAGCATTAGATGAATTTGGAAGAGACCTCACAAAACTTGCAAGAGAAGGAAAGTTAGACCCCGTAATCGGCAGGGATAGAGAGATCGAGAGGGTGCTTCAAATACTTTGTAGAAGAACAAAAAATAACCCCGCCCTTATCGGTGAACCAGGTGTTGGAAAAACTGCAATTGTAGAAGGACTTGCACAGAAGATAGTAAACAATGATGTCCCCGAAAATCTATACAACAGGCGACTTGTTTCTCTTGATCTCGGAGCACTTATTGCTGGAACCAAATACAGAGGACAGTTTGAAGAACGGCTCAAGATTGTAATGAAGGAAATCATACAATCAGAGAATGTAATTCTTTTCATAGATGAACTTCATACGCTTGTAGGTGCCGGGGCAGCAGAGGGATCTATCGATGCATCAAGCATGTTAAAACCTGCTCTTTCAAGGGGAGAGATACAGTGTATAGGTGCTACTACATCTGACGAATACAGAAAACATATAGAAAAAGATGGTGCACTTGAAAGAAGGTTTCAGCCAATATATGTTCAACCTCCCACAATAGAGGAAACAATAAAGATTATAAAAGGGTTGAAGCCAAGATATGAGGAACACCATAGGGTTAGAATATTGGATGTCGCAATTGTAGCTGCAGTAAGATTATCGGAGAGATATATCACAGATAGATTTCTTCCTGATAAGGCGATTGATGTCATAGATGAAGCAGGGTCACGGGCAAAACTGAGAAGATATACGCTACCCTCAGAGTTAAAGGAAATAGAAAAGGAATTAAAAAAGGTTTCTCGCGAGAAAAACCTTTATATCAAATTACACGATTTCGAAAAGGCTGCTACTTTAAGGACAGAAGAAGAGAGACTCAAACGCCTTTTTATGGATATGCAGGAAGGGTGGAAAAACTCTCTGGAGAAAGAGATATCTGTCATAACCGAAGAAGATGTCGCATTTGTCGTATCAAGGATCACAGGAATACCATTATATAAACTCGAAGAAAAAGAGTCTGATAAACTCCTCAGGATGGAAGAAGAACTCCATAAACGAATTGTCGGGCAGGACGAGGCAATAAAGGCTATTGCAAGTGCAATAAGACGCTCAAGGGCAGGGCTCAAGAGTAGAAGAAAACCTATAGGCTCATTTATCTTTCTTGGTCCTACAGGCGTAGGAAAGACTGAACTTGCACGGGCATTAGCCGAATTCCTCTTCGATGATGAAAAGGCACTTATCAAATTAGACATGTCAGAGTATATGGAGCGTTTTACTACATCCCGTCTCACGGGTGCACCTCCAGGTTATGTAGGATACGAAGAGGGAGGACAATTAACAGAAAAGGTGAGAAGAAGACCTTACTCTGTGGTGTTACTTGATGAAATAGAAAAGGCGCACCATGATGTGTTCAACATACTCCTGCAGATACTTGATGATGGTGTTCTTACTGATAGTTTCGGAAGAAAGGTAGATTTTAAAAATACCGTTATAATTATGACCTCCAATCTCGGTGCCAGGACAATAGAAAAGGCGACACCTCTTGGATTTCAGAAAGAAGACAGTGACGATTCAGCAAAGAAGATGAAGGATACTGTTTTGAGCGAACTCAAAAAGACCTTTAACCCTGAATTCCTTAACAGGATTGATGATATAATAGTTTTCCATCAATTAAACAAAGAACATCTTCTCAGTATAATTGACCTTCTGATTAAAGAAGTGAATATGCAATTGAGGGAACAGGGGTTAGAGATCGAAGTCTTAGCTGACGTAAAGGAGTGGCTCCTTAAGGAATATTATCAACCAGCATATGGTGCAAGACCTATGAGAAGAGCGATTCAGAAATCTATTGAAGATGCACTTTCAGAAGAGATATTGCGAGGCAGATTCAAGGAATCAAAAAAGATAGCTGTTGGTATCGAAGATGATAAACCTGTATTTCACGAGGTAGAAGATCTGGTGCTGAGCAAAAAGTAAACCCCGCACCCCACTTTCGCGGGGTGCGAGGACTGCGCGGGTGGGGCTTTAAACCCCACCCTTGCTATATTTTTTACCCCGCCTAAAAGGCGGGGCTTTCTGGGTGCGGGGTAAAAACCAATGTTTCGCGATCATCAATCCATGCATCTTGCCTCTCAAGAGAGATTTCTCTTCATTAAAAATGTCTTTAACATAACCAAATCTTATATCACAGCAGTTTTTACTGGAATATGTTTAATCTTCATATTCCCGAGATTTGACATTTCACCTCTCGCATGGATAGCTCTTGTTCCTCTGATTGTATCAAATCTCATAAGCAAAGAGATAAATAAAACATTTCTTTCAGGGTGGATAGCTGGGATCGTATACTTTGGTGGCACGGTCTACTGGATTACAAACCCGATTAACAATTATGGAGGTGTGCCATTAATACCAAGTATCGCCATTACCGGATTACTGGTTTTCTACCTTGCGATTTATGTTGGTCTTTTCAGCTTCACTATAAGTGCTCTGCATAGAAAGATAAAACTACCTGTTACATTTACCGCCCCTTTTATATGGACATCACTCGAACTCATACGCACATATCTTTTATCAGGTTTTCCATGGGTAGCCCTTGGCTACTCTCAGTATAAAAGCCTTATATTTATACAGATAGCAGATATCACAGGTATTTATGGAGTCTCATTTATAATTGTTCTTGTAAATTGTCTAATTGCTGATTTTATCGTTTTCCAAATAAAGAAGAGAGAAATCCCGTTTAATCCGTATTTGCCGCTTATCTTGGCTGCCGGATATGCAGGGATAGTCATCTTGACTGTGCTGATTTATGGATATATAAGACTACACCATGAATATAAGACTACAGAGGAGTTAAGAGTTGCATTGATACAGGGGAACATAGAACAGGGTATAAAATGGGATAAAGAATACAGGAAGGCAGTATTAGAGAAGTATATTGCACTTACTAAATCTACGGTCTCACAAGACACTGATCTTATTATATGGCCTGAGACAGCAACACCCTTCTATTTTGGAACCGATAAGGAATACTCTGAGGAGCTTGTATCCTTTGTTAAAGAATTAAATACCTACCTGTTTTTTGGTTCACCTCGTATAAAGATATTCACAGGAAAAGAATATTTTCTCACAAACACCGCATATCTGCTTTCACCCGATGGCAAATCTATTGGCAGTTATGATAAAATACATCTTGTACCATTTGGAGAGTATGTTCCGCTTAAGTGGCTATTCCCATTTCTACATAGGATAGTAGAAAGTATGGGGGATTTTGTCGCCGGCAATGAATATACAGTATTCGAAATGCCAAAAGGGAAGTTTAGCACACAGATATGTTTTGAGATTATCTTTCCTGGACTTACAAGGAAATTTGTAAATAGAGGGGCAGACTTTTTAGTGACGATAACAAATGATGCCTGGTTTGGACGGTCATCAGCACCATACCAGCACTTCTCAAAGGCTATATTCAGGGCGGTTGAAAACAGGGTCCCGGTTATAAGAGTCGCAAACACAGGAATTTCAGGATTTATAGATGTGAGGGGAAGGATCATACAGAGTAGTGAGATTTTTAAAGATGGTGTATTTACTGATACTATTAAATTGAGCAAAAGAAAATCATTTTACACAAGATATGGCGATGTTTTTGCTTATATATGTATTGTTGTTACAGTTACACTTATAATAAACAACATACTCTGGAGGGAGAAGGCACATGGTATTAGATGAAAGAGTAAAGGAACTAACAGAACTCAAAGAGAATTTTAATCTACTAAGAGGCTATCTTTGATGTAGCGGGTAAAGAAAGAAGACTGAATGAATTAAGGCAATTAATTGAATCACCTGATTTCTGGACAGATATTCAGAAAACACAGACAACCCTCAAAGAGAAATCTGATTTAGAATCCCTTCTTAAAAGACTCCACGATTCTGAAACAAAATTGAATGACTTAGAGGTTATGATAGCCCTATCAAGGGAAGAGGAGGGTGATCCATTCGGTTCAGAAATAGCAAGGACAATTGATATTGTAAAGAGCGAAATTGAGTCATTGAGGATAGAAACATTGTTATCAGAAAAGAGAGACATTAATAATGCCATCGTTACAATACATCCTGGTGCGGGAGGAACGGAATCACAGGATTGGGCAGAGATGCTTCTCAGGATGTATCTCAAATGGGCAGAAATGCATGGTTTCAAAACAGAGATAATTGATTTACTTTCAGGAGAAGAAGCTGGAATAAAGAGTGTAACATTCACCGTCACAGGAAAATATGCATATGGTTATCTGAAGGCTGAAGCAGGGATACACCGCCTTGTCAGAATATCACCTTTTGATGCGAACAAAAGGAGACATACATCGTTCACCTCTGTGTTTGTATATCCAGAGATAGAGGAAGATATAAAGGTAGACCTCAGGGATGATGACCTGCGGATAGAGACATTCCGCGCAAGTGGTGCTGGTGGGCAGCATGTAAATAAAACATCTTCAGCAGTGAGGATTACACATATCCCCACGGGTATAACCGTTCAATGTCAGAATGAACGTTCACAGCACAAAAATAAGGCAACGGCTTTGAGAGTTCTTAAATCAAGGGTCTACGAATTCCAGAAGAAAGAAAAAGAAAAGGAACTTGAACAGATGCTCAGCGAAAAGAAAGAGATTGCATGGGGAAGTCAGATAAGGTCATACATCATGCAGCCTTACCAGATGGTTAAAGACCACAGGACAGGTGTCGAAGTAGGGAATGTTGATGCCGTATTAAATGGAGAGATAGACCAATTTATAGAGTCACACCTTCTAAAGACAGTGAAGAGTGAAAAGTGAGAAGTCAAAAGTTAGATGGACTTTTAGAAGAATACCTTCAAAAAAGAGACGCTATCAGATCAAGACTGGAGGAGTTTGAAGATACATGGCGTAAAGGAGACAGGGAGATATTCAGAGAACTATGTTTTTGTATCCTTACCGCAAATGCCAGTGCCCAGATGGGAATAAATTGCATAGAGGGCATGGGAGATTCTATCTTCACAGGAACAATTAAAGATGTTCAGAATCTATTATGCGGAAGACACAGGTACTGGAGAATAAGGGCATCTTATATCGTTTCTACAAGGGAGTATTTAGAAGAATCTATAGGTCTAAGACTTAAAGAGAAGATTAAATCTATGACAGAATTTCATGAAAGGAGAGATTATTTCGCCTCGAACAAAGGTATAAAAGGCATTGGATATAAGGAGGCAAGTCATTTCCTCAGGAATATCGGATTTAAAGGATACGCCATACTTGACAAACACATCCTCAGAACACTTAATGAATTTGGAGTAATTAATGGGATTGAGTCTTCTAATGCCAGAAAACGGTATTTAGTAATCGAAGAGAAGATGCATAGATTTGCTAACCACATAGGAATAGATGTGGATGAACTTGATCTCCTTCTCTGGAGCAGGAAAACGGGGAAAATACTTAAGTAACCCACTTCTCTGATATCCACTGCCTTATCTTTTCTGCTGCCTCCTCTACAGAAATTGTATCTGAATCTATTATAATTTCTGGGTTTAAAGGCTCTTCATATGGAACATTAATTCCAGGAACAGGCTCACCACTTCTTGCTTTTTTATAAACATCTTTTGGTGTTACATCATCCAGCCGTCTCTGTTCCCGTTCGATGCACACATCAACAGGACACCTAAGATAAATCTCAACAAATCTTCGTATCTTTTCCCTCGCTATATCCCTCCACAACCTTCTATGCCCAGTTGCATCTATCACTACATTGTGTCCGAGCTCAGTAAGTACCACTGCATGATTTATGAGGCATCTGTAAACCATTTCTCTCTCAGCATCAGAATATGCAGGCTCAGGGGTTACCATCTTACGCATCCTGTCAAGCTGAAGGTGAAATAGGCCTGGAACTTTCTCGCTTAATACCTTTGCAATGGCAGTCTTACCACTTCCGGGTATACCGGTTATCCAGACAGCAAACCCACCCATATCACAATCGGAGATATCTATTTATATCTTTCAAATCAAATCTATCTGTATCCAGCACACCATGAATAAAATTAAATATCTTTTTCCTGTTCTCATTGCTCACATCGGGATAGAACAATGGGTTAGCTATAACAACCCCTCGGAATGCATAAAATGGAGCAACCACATAGAATATATCCTTATCACCTGTGAGATAAACATACTCGTCATAGAAGAGTTCTAATGCCTCATCGTATGGTGCCCTCAGCTCACCATGCGCCATCACAGACATGAATATGTAATTTATTGTCAAGGCTGTAACATCATCAGCAGGTTCCCCAAACATACCACGGCTTCTATCAAGGAGAATGAAGTTATCTCCTTCTTTAAATAGTATATTCCCTGGATGAAAATCTCCATGTATCTGACAGCACCTGCTATAAAATGGCTTCAGTCTCTTTCTCCACTCAACGCATTTCTTCTCTATCTCTGCCATCTCTGAAAGATCTGTAAATTTTACATCCCTGTAAGTATCCAGCACACCCATAAGACACTCACCGTGTCCGATTGTATCGCGCAGTTTTCTCCAGTAAAGGTCTGCAGAGTCCTTCTTGACTGAATGTATCTCTGCAAGATACCGCACCATTGCCATTATCCTTTTTCTATCAAGTTCATCGAGAATTTCTTTATCCTTCATAAGTCTGAGGTCTCCAAAGTAATCTGAACCCTCTGCCTCATCCATCAGAAGGAAGAAGTCTTCAAAATCACCCATAGAACCAATGGTACCATCCTTTCTGATGATACCCACATCTATAGCACCGACATGCTTTGGAAGGAATTTATAACTTTCCTTTGCAAGGATGAATACTGCTGCCCTGTCCGATGGATAATCATGGCCAAGTCCTCTGTCTCCCTCAAGACCTTTCAGGACAAGTCGTTTCTGCTTACCTCCAACAGTAAAGACAATCCTGTAGCCTTTTCCATGAGCACCTCTCCCTATGTCCTCGACAGCCTCAAAAATAACAGGTTCATTATAAAGCCTGTTAAGGTATTCCCTGATCTCTTTTTCTTTGAATATCATAAGTTATTTCCCCTCTCCTTTTACTGGACTCTTTAATGTGTTAAGTTCCTTTAACAACTTCTCCTTTTCTGATTCAAGCTCTGTTATCTCTTTTGAAATCCTATCTTTTTCTCCCTTAAGTTCGCGCTCCTTCCGAATCATTCTTGTATATTTTGGTCTGGCGAGCTCTTTTTCAAACTCAACAACCACCTTTTTCTTTTCTTCTATCTTTTTATCTATCTCTTTTAATTTTTCCTCAAGCTCTGCGACTTTACCTTGATCTTCAGGTTTTGTGGATAAAGGGGTAGGAGGTGATACTCCAAGAGATGTCTTCTCAATTACATATGGACTCGTAACCATCTCCTTTATAGATAATACCTCCCCCTTGTTTATACCCATCACACCACCGAAGACAGAATATTTGATTTCATTACCTTCAACCCAGTAACTGTTAACAGTTATCTGCCTGCCGTTCTTGAGATAGATGATATAACCTGCATCTGAGAACGTAGGGAAAAGCAAGACGATAGCCACTATAAAGATAATCTTCGATATAATACTCTTAAACACGGCTCCTCCATACGGGTCGTAGACCTTCTTGGTTACGCCTCTGTATCTATTATACATCAACTTTCGCCTTATGACGAATTTTGTTTCTGAATTACTATACTCCAATGTAGAGCAAGTTGGAAGCAAAAATTCTTATTTTTCTTTCTATGAATTTTCTGGTATTATTATGACATCAGACTTACAAGGAGGTATGGTGATGTCAACTATTATCTTTCATAACTGTATATCATCAAACCTTCTACAGGAAAATGTCTTACATTGTTTGTTACGAGTATGAGATTTCTTTTAATAGCTATTGCGGAAATAAGAACATCAGGAGTGCTGATGGTTATGCCCTTTTTTGAATATTCCCTCTTGAGTTCACCTGCAAGTTTTGCAATTTCTCTGTCTATCTCGTAGCATTCAAGACTATTCAGAAATTCATCTGTATCTGCCTTTTCCTTATCCTTCATTCCTGTATACACCTCTACTATGCTTACAGGTGAGCAACATAAAAGTCCACCCTCCCTGCTGAACCTCTCTAAAAGTTCAGGGACACCACTTTTATCTCTGAGATAGTCAATAATTGCAGTAGTATCAAGAAGGTAATCAGGCAAGTTTTTTCCTCAATACCTTTTCGTCTTCACTCCTCAGTTTTCTTACCCATTTATAAGTTCCATCCCTGCCTGTCATCTCAGGATGGTCTTCATCTCTCCATGCTCCTTTAAATCTCTTAATCAGAGAAAACTGTTTTAACCTCTTTAACTCTTTTTTTGTTGCCTCAGAAACAAAACTACTTCTTTTTTTCTTGCCTACAAGCCTGTCTATCTCTTTTACAATATCCTTTTCTATAATTACATGTGCCTTTGTTCTTACACTCATATTTAATCTCCTTGTTAATTATAAAGTTATATTATAAGTTAACCATATCTCTGATTATTTGTCAACTCTAAAATTCTCCTCACATCTCCTTCAGTGAATTATATACCGCCTCTGCGGATTTTTTTGTCATGCCTTTGACAGATGCTATCTCATCAAGCGATGCCTTTCTTAGCCTTTTGATATCACCAAAATGCCTTAGCAATGCTACCTTCCTTGTCTTACCTACCCCTCTGATACCATCAAGTATTGATAACACGGCCTTCTTCTTTCTGAGCTTCCTGTGATGACTTATTGCAAATCTGTGGGCTTCGTCCCTTATTCGCTGAAGGAGGTGAGTTACGGCAGAGGTAGGAGTTAAGACGATAGGGTCACTTTTACCAGGAAGATAAACCCTCTCAAATTTCTTCTCTCGACTTTCTTCTCTCGACTTTCTTCTCTCGACCCTCGACTCTCGACCCTCGACTATCTTTTCCTTCGCCAATCCTATAATATCCATATCCTTCGTTGACAGTCCAAGCTCTGCAAGAGCACTTATCGCTGCGTTGAGCTGTCCTTTACCTCCATCCACTATAATGAGGTCGGGTAGATTGTTATCTTCCTCAAGCAACCTCCTGTATCTCCTGTTGACAACCTCATACATCATCGCAAAGTCATCAGCACCATCAACTGTCCTTATCTTAAAGTGTCTGTATCCCGACCTCTTCGGGGAATTGCTTTCCCATACAACCATGGATCCAACTGCTTCCTCTCCATGAATATTTGAGATATCAAATGCCTCTATTCTTATTGGTAGCCGTTTGAGTTCAAGTTCCTTCATAAGTTCTTGAAGAACTACCTCGCTGCCTTTTCTCGAGAGTAAGTAATCCCTCAATAAAGCCCTTGCATTCTCATCTGCCATTCTCTGTATCTCGTATCTTTTCCCTCTTTTCGGTATCAGTACCTCTACACTCCCCCTTCTTTTTAAAGATAGCCATCCCTCAATCCTGTGCCTATCAGGTATGTCTGCGGGAATGATTATCTCATGAGGTATAAGTTTTTCTCCGCTATAGAATTGTTCTATCAATGTAACCAGTGCATCGGTATCTTCTACGCCTTCAAGGTTATCAAGAAAAAGGTCTTTCTTACCGAGTAGCATTCCATTTCTGATAAAAAGAACAGTCGCTATACCAACAACGCCCTCTCTTGCAAAGCCAATTACATCAATGTCTTCAAGAGACGGTTCTATAATCCTCTGTTTTTCGATTATTCGCTCGATAGCCTTTATCTTATTCCTGATAGATGCCGCCTCTTCAAAATGCATATCTTCAGCGGCTTTATACATCCTTATCTTCAGTTTATCAATCAGATCTGTATTTCTTCCCTGCAAAAAGAGTTTCACCTCATTTGCTATCTCATCATACTGCTCCGTGGATACAACTCCAGAACATGGAGCTATACACCTTCCTATCTGGCTCTCAAGACATGGGCGATTAATCTTATCAAACTTGAGATTACAGGTTCTGAGCGGAAATGTCTTCCTGATAAATGAGAGTGTCTCCCACATAGGACCCGATGGCACATAGGGACCAAAATACATCGCACCATCATTCTTTACCTTTCTTACAACCTGAATCCTTGGCCATTTTTCCTTCGGAGAAAGTCTCAGATATGGATAGTTCTTATCATCTCTCAAAACTACATTAAACCTCGGCTTATGCTTTTTTATTAAATTTGCCTCAAGGAGTAATGCCTCCATATCAGTTATCGTGACGATATATTCAATATCGACTACATCTTTGACCATTGACCTCTTACGAGAATCTAAATCTGAGGAATCAGAAAAATAGGCTCTTACCCTTTCTCTAAGTGATTTTGCCTTACCAACATACAACACCCTTCCATTCCTGTCCTTCATCAGATAGACGCCGGGACTATCAGGCAATACCTTCAATTTATTTTGAATATCTACTGACAACATCCTTATTACTTATTCCGATTTCCAATTCTGTTTCTTTAAGTTTCTTAATCTTATCTCTGAGTTCTGCGGCACGTTCAAATTCGAGGTTTTTGGCTGCCTCTCTCATCTCTTTCTCAATCTGTTTTATCATCAATCTCAGTTCTTCCTGGGATTTATATCTTTCTATCCTTTCAGAAACAACCGGGACTGTAACATAATCAGCCTCGTATACCGAGCGAAGAACTTCATGTATACCTTTCTTTATAGACTCAGGTGTTATATTATTTCTGTGGTTATATTCTTCCTGAAGCCTTCTCCTCCTTTCAGTCTCTTTGATTGCTATATCCATAGATCTTGTTAATGTCCCTGCATACATTATTACCTCACCATTTATATTCCGTGCAGCCCTTCCTGCGGTCTGTATAAGTGACCTTTCTGAACGGAGAAAACCCTCTTTATCTGCATCAAGAATTGCCACAAGTGAGACCTCTGGTATATCAAGTCCTTCTCTAAGCAGATTTATACCTATAAGACAGTCAAATTTTCCGAGCCTTAAATCTCTGATGATCTCAACCCTATCAAGTGTATCAACATCTGAATGGAGATACTTCACCCTTATCCCGAGTTCTCGATAGTAGTCTGTAAGATCTTCGGCCATCCTCTTTGTAAGAGTAGTCACTAATACCCTTTCATTTTTCTCAGACCTTAGGTTTATTTCATAAAGAAGATCATCTACCTGTCCTTTCACAGGTCTCACGGTAATCTTTGGGTCCGTAAGACCGGTTGGTCTCACAATCTGCTCAACCACCTTTCCCTCAGCTTTCTTTAATTCGTATGGTCCTGGTGTCGCAGATACATATATGGTCTGTGAAACATACGATTCAAATTCTTTAAATGTAAGTGGACGATTATCGAGGGCTGAAGGAAGTCTGAATCCATATTCAACGAGGGTTAATTTCCTTGAATGGTCACCTTCATACATCCCTCTTAATTGTGGTATGGTAGCATGAGATTCATCTATTATGAATAATGAGCCCTCTGGAAAATAATCTATCAGGGTAGGAGGGGGCTCTCCATGCATTCTTCCTGTAAGGTGTCTTGAGTAATTTTCTATACCATGACAATAGCCGAATTCTCTGAGCATCTCGAGGTCGAACCTTGTCCGCTGCTCAATCCTCTGTGCCTCAAGGAGTCTTCCCTGTTCTCTAAAAAATCTTATCCTTTCCTCAAGTTCTATCTCAATAGTCTCAATCGCCATCTCCATCCTTTCTCTCGGCGTTACATAGTGACTGCTCGGATATACAGCTAACTTGGGCAGCTCTTCGTAGCCCTCTCCTGTAAGCGGGTCTATCCTCTTTATTGATTCTATGTAATCACCAAACATCTCTACCCTTACTGCATCTGTCTCAGAATATGATGGAAATATCTCTATTACTTCACCTCTCACACGAAATGTTCCTCTGTAGAATTCAACATTATTTCGTTCATACTGTATCTCCACAAGTTTTCTGAGTATATCATCCCTGTCTATATTCATCCCGGGCTGAAGATAAAGAAGCATACCGTGATATGCCTCTGGAGAGCCAAGCCCATATATGCATGAGACAGAGGCTACGATAATCACATCGTTCCTCTCAAAAAGTGCCATTGTTGCAGAATGTCTCAATCTGTCTATCTCATCGTTGATGAGTGCGTCTTTTTCTATATATGTATCTGTTTGAGGAATATATGCCTCTGGTTGATAATAGTCATAATAACTGACAAAATATTCAACTGCATTCTCAGGGAAAAATCTCCTAAACTCATTGAATAACTGTGCTGCAAGCGTCTTGTTATGGGCAATCACCAGAGTGGGTTTCTGAACCTTTTCAATCACATTTGCTATTGTGAAGGTCTTACCAGAACCTGTAACGCCAAGAAGGACCTGGTGCTTCAGTCCTTTTTTTATACCATCAACCAGTTTCTCTATAGCTTGCGGCTGGTCACCCTTCGGCGTATATTCTGAATATAATCTAAACCTTCCCATAGCTACATTCTACAGAAGGAGAATACCTTTGTCAATTTGGCTATCTGTGTGTTAAAATTTTGATATGGAACTGCAACTGAGGCGTATATTCTGGACATTTATTGTTGTCACATCAATCCTTATTGGTATAATGTTCGGTGTTCTCTATACACAGCTTAGTGACCTTCCGAATATAAGGATGCTCGAAGAATATCGTCCGTTTGAAAGTTCCAAGTTATATTCAGATGATGGAAGGCTCGTGGCAGAGTTTTATATCGAGCGAAGAACCGTCATACCACTTTCTAAAATCCCAAAATATGTAAAGGATGCTATAATCGCTGTGGAGGATTCCAGATTCTATTCACATTCAGGCATAGATTTATTTGGCATCATCAGAGCCATTCTTGTTGACATCAGAGAGAGGCGGATCGTTGAGGGTGGTAGCACCATTACCCAGCAGCTTGCGCGAAGACTTTTCCTTAAACCCGAAAAGACTATCTCACGAAAGATAAAAGAGGCAATTCTATCGCTTCAAATCGAGAAGAGGTATACGAAAGATGAGATCCTCGAACTTTATCTTAACAATGTCTATTTTGGCAGTGGTGCTTATGGTGTAGAGACAGCATCTCAGACATATTTTGGAAAATCTGCTTCAGAGCTTACCTTTACAGAAGCTGCTACACTTGCCGGGCTTCCAAAAGCACCAAATATCTATTCTCCAATTAAAAATCCTGAGAAGGCTAAAGTAAGACGGAATCATGTGCTTAGGAGGATGGTAGAAGAAAATTATATAACAATGGCTCAGGCTAAAGAGATAGATGCTGAACCTATAAAGACAAAAACATCACCATATGGGATAAATAAAGCACCTTACTTTGTTGAATATGTAAGACAGAAACTTGAGGAGACTTTTGGTTATAGCCTTCGTACAGGAGGGCTAAACATATATACAACACTCAATTTGGAGATGCAGGAGGCAGCGGAAGAAGCGGTTAGAAAAGGACTTAAGGAAATATCACAGAGAATAAAATGGAAGGATGCAGAAATACAGGGTGCACTTATTGCTATCGACCCTAAAAACGGACATATTAAGGCAATGGTAGGAGGCACAGATTTTTATAAAACCCAGTTTAACAGGACATATCAGGCAATGCGCCAGGCTGGTTCTGCCTTTAAACCTTTTGTCTTTGTAACTGCTCTGGATGGTGGCTTTACAGCATCTGATATACTGATAGATGAACCGATAGAGTATCCTGGTGGTAAACCTGGTGAGATATGGAGTCCAAAGAACTTTTCTGAGGAATTTCAGGGACCGGTTACGCTTCGCAAGGCATTGGCAGAATCTATAAATATTATAGCGATAAAACTTGCCAGCAAGGTAGGAATAACAACAGTGATTGATTACGCAAAGAGACTTGGAATAAAAAGTGAACTTCACCCATATCCCTCTCTTGCACTTGGCTCATCTGATTTAACACTCATGGAGCTAACCTCTGCATTCGGTGTATTTGCAAATATAGGCATAAGGAACGATCCGGAGGCAATAACAAAGATTACTGACAGAAAGGATAGATTGATAGAAAATAGTGCCACTCACCCTCAAGATGTAATAATTCCAGAGACAGCATACCTTATTACAAATCTTCTCAGAGGAGTCGTGGAACATGGAACAGGCTGGAGGGCAAAGGAACTCGGACGTCTGGTTGCAGGTAAGACAGGCACTACCAATGAATATAACGATGCATGGTTCATAGGATATACACCAAATCTCGTTGCAGGTGTCTGGGTAGGATTTGATGACCATAGAAAAATAGGCGAAAAAGAGACAGGTGCGAGAGCTGCCCTTCCTATATGGTTATATTTTATGAAAAAGATATTGAAGCATTTGCCATATGAGGATTTTAAAGCACCTCCTGATATTGTATTTATTCCGGTAGATAAAAAAACGGGCAGACCTTCAGATATCAAGGATAAAAACACAATAATCGAAGCATTTTTGAAAGGCACAGAGCCAAAATTTATAGATACAACACCACAGGATGTAAAGCGTATTTCCCTTCCCCCCTCACCATCCTCTCCCACAAGGGGAGAGCCCTGAACTTGATTCAGGGGAGTTGAGAGGGGGTATTCTCAGAATAATCCTTTTACTTTCCCTGTATTTACATCCACATCAACACGGCGGAAGGCAGGATCAGACGATGTTCCAGGCATTAGGCTTATATTTCCTGCTACTGGGCAGATAAACCTGGCACCACCGTAAGTGAGAAAATCACGGATATGAAGTGTCCAGCCATTGGGCACACCTTTAAGTGTCGGGTCGTGAGAAAGAGAAAGATGGGTCTTTACCATCATTGTGGTATAGTCTTTAAACTTTGTATCCTTTTCGAACCGCTCAGCCTTTGCCACTGCCTCTGCGGAATAGCTCACCCCATTGGCACCATAGACCTCTTTTGCAATGAGTTCGACCCGTTTACGCAGGGGTGTATCCATATCATAAAGGAATTTAAAGTTGACCTTATCATTACATGCATCTAAAACAGCATCAGCAAGTTCAAGTGCACCTTCACCCCCATATTGCCAGTGTTCAGATACTGCAACTCTGGCCCCCGCTTCTTCACACATACGTCTTGTCAATTTAATCTCTTCTTCTGTATCCGTGTGGAATCTATTTATGCAGACGACAGGGTTTATGCCTGCTTTCTTAATAATATTTATGTGATGTATTACATTTGCCATTCCGTCTTCCAGCCATGCAAGGTTTTCTACGAAATACTCCTTTGGAATTGGTCTTCCAGGTACCACAGGCGGCGCACCTACATTGACTCCATGATGTTTTAATGCTCTTATAGTAGCCGTGATAACTGAAACATTAGGAATGTTCCCTGAATAGCGACACTTAACATTCCAGAACTTCTCAAAGCCGATGTCGGCTCCAAAACCGGATTCGGTGATATGATAGTCTGCCAGTTTAAGACACATCTTATCAGCAACAACGGATGACTGTCCCACAGCAATATTTGCAAATGGACCTGCATGAACAAAGCATGGTTGGCCCTCAATAGACTGTAACATGTTGGGATTTATAGCTTCCCGCATCCACGCAGTCATAGCACCTGCAACCTCGAGGTCCTCAGTAGTAATCGGACTCCCCTGTCTATCGTATGCAACAACAATACCACCTATCCTCTTCCTCAAGTCTGCAAGATCACTGAAGATGGACAGTATAGCCATTACTTCTGAAGAGACAGCTATGCCGAATTTAGATGGCATCAAAAAACCATCCATCTTTCCACCTATTCCGATGATGATATTACGAAGTGCCTGGGCGCAAAAGTCCATGACCCAGCCCATTTCAACATTCTTAGGGTCTATATTAAGACGTTTCAGGTTTCTCTTTGCCAGTTGCTCATCGGTATAGTTGAATTCATGCTGCATCCTTGCGGTCAGCGCGACCATAGCAAGATTGTGCGCATTCACAACAGCATTTATATCCCCTGTGAGACCGAGTGAAAATTCTGTCAATGGTATACATTGAGAAAGTCCTCCACCTGCTGCAGACCCTTTGATGTTCATTGTAGGACCACCTGATGGCTGGCGTATACAAGCAGTTACTTTTTTCCCGCGCTTGCCTATTCCCTGAAGGAGTCCTAATGTGGTAGTAGATTTACCTTCTCCAAGAGGAGTTGGTGTTATAGCTGTTACTTCAATAAATTTACCGTCTGGTTTATCTTTCAACCTCTCCAGAACTTTTGCATAATTAACCTTTGCAATGTAATGACCGTGGGGTAATAACTCATCCCTTTCAATCCCCAACCCCTCGGCTAACTGCTGAGAGGTTTTCATCCTTTTTTCTGCATCTTCTGCGATTTCCCAATCCGCATATTTGGTTGGATCAAGTGCCATAGTAAATCCTCCTTTTTTAAAGATATAATTAGTGCTGAAGGCTAAAGAGCTGAAGTAAAAAGAATAAAAAATCTTTCCTTAGCGTAACTTCAGCACTTCAGAACTTCAGCTCTTTCAATAGCTTATCAGTGCGTTAATGAATTTTTCATTCATACGCCTGAGGTTTTTACTCATAATCAAGGCAATCTTCTTTATAATCTTTGATGCCAGCGCTGCATCTTCTCTTTCCATTTTCTCGAAGTCTTCTTTTGTAATAAGAAATACCTCGGTATCTTCAATGGCAACTGCAGTAGCTTCATGACGCCTTCTCTCAAGAATGGATAGTTCCCCCAGAAAATGACCATTGCCTAAAATAGCGAGGGTCTGTTTCCAGCCGTCAGGTGTCACTTTTGATATCTCTATCTTCCCAGAATGTATGAGGTAGATGCCCTTTGTGTCCTCTTTCTCTTTAAAGAGGAATTCACCCTTTTTAAAGGACATTCTTTTAACAATCTGGGCTATCCTGTCAAGCTCTGTTCTGTCGAAATCTTCGAGCAAAACCTGTTGTTTTAATAAACTTGTCTTAACCATGACCACCTCCTTTTTCTTTCTCTTTCACTTTCACTTTTACTTTCACCGGTTCTATCTTCACTGCACATACCTTAAGTTCCGGAATTTTACAGATGGGGTCAAGGACGGTATTTGTTAAAATATTGGCAGCCGCTTCTTTAAAGTGAAACGGGATAAAGACCATACCTTTATATGGACGCTCTGAAATGGCTGCCCTGACCTCTATTGTTCCCCTTCGAGATGACACTCTTACTTTAT
>JBFLZU010000042.1:22119-29332 GCA_040756155.1 Nitrospirota bacterium
TTTGTTAAAATATTGGCAGCCGCTTCTTTAAAGTGAAACGGGATAAAGACCATACCTTTATATGGACGCTCTGAAATGGCTGCCCTGACCTCTATTGTTCCCCTTCGAGATGACACTCTTACTTTATCACCATCCATAACTCCCATTTTTTCTGCATCATAGGGATTGATTTCAACATAAGCCTCTGGAGAAATCTTATTGATAGCATCAATCCTTCTTGTCATAGAACCTGTATGATAATGGAAGAGCTGTCTTCCTGTAGAAAGCATAAATGGATATTCATCATCCGGTAATTCTTCAGATGGTCTATATTTTACCACACTGAATCCTGCTTTTCCTCTCGGAAAACCTCCCTTGAATAGATATGGTGTTCCTGGATGGTCGATCGTAGGACATGGCCACTGCAGTCCTGTCTTTTCTATTCTACTATAGGTTATTCCAGCCATTGCTGGCCATATCTTTCCTATTTCGTGTAAGACCTCTTCTGTAAAATTATATTTCATCTCATATCCAAGTCTTCTGCTCAGTTCAATAATTATCCATGAATCCTCTTTTGCTTCACCAGGCGTATTTACTGTCTTTCTCACGCGTTGAACCCTTCTCTCGGTATTTGTAAAAGTCCCATCCTTCTCTGCGAATGAAGCAGCAGGAAGAACAACATCCGCTAATTCTGCGGTTTCTGTCATGAATATATCCTGCACAACAAGGAACTCAAGCTTTTTCAAGGCTTTTATTGTATGACTGATATCCGGGTCAGTCAAAGCAGGGTTTTCCCCCATAATATACATCGCCTTCAATCTTCCTTCAGTAGCTTCATTTATCATCTCTTGAGCAGTAAGTCCAATCTCATCTGAGAGTCTGACATCCCAAGCCTTCTCAAACTTTTCTTTTATAGCAGGGATGTTGACTTTCTGATAACCGGGATACTGATCAGGAACGCAGCCCATATCTGTTCCGCCCTGGACATTGTTCTGTCCTCTCAGAGGATTCACCCCTGTGCTTTCCTTTCCGAGATTTCCAGTCATCAATGCGAGGTTTGCTATGGCATAAACATTATCTGTTCCATGTGTATGCTGTGTTATTCCCATTGTGTAATATATACCTGGTCTCTCAGCCCTGCCATAAAGTAATGCTGCCCTGATTATATCTTCCTTTGGCACACCTGTAATCTTCTCTCCAACCTCTGGTGTATATTCCTCAAGGCTTTCTTTGAGAGATTCATAATCTTCTGTCCTACCGAGTATAAATATCCTGTCTATCAAATCCTCTTTCAGTATCACATGCATCATTGAATTCAATAGCGCAACATCTGTTCCTGTTTTTTGCCGTAGCCAAAGCTCAGCAAATCGCACAAGGTCAATCTTCCTCGGGTCAGCAACAATGAGTTTCGCACCATTTCTAACAGCCTTTTTCATCCTGAGACCGATAATTGGATGTGTCTCTGTGGTATTTGAGCCAATGACAAATAATAAATCATTATTCTCAATCTCTGGGATAGAATTTGTCATTGCACCTGAACCAAATACTGTAGCCAGACCGGCCACTGTTGCGCTGTGTCAATACCTGGCACAGTGGTCAACATTGTTTGTCCCTATCACAGCACGCATGAATTTCTGAAAGAGGTAATTTTCTTCATTCGTACATTTTGCAGACGAAAGTCCACTGATAAAGTTTGCCCCATACTTATCTTTAATTTCGCTGAATCTCCTTGTAATAAAATCAAGCGCCTCATCCCAGGAAACCTCTCTAAAAAGAGTTGCGAGTTGAGAGTTGAGAGTTGAGGGTTGAGGTTCGTCTTTTAACTCCGAACTCCGAACTCCGAACTCCGAACTCGATCTTGAGGCTATTCTAATAAGAGGTTTTGTGAGTCTATCAGGGCTATTTATAAAACTATAACCGAACCTGCCTTTTGAACATAACCAACCCTCATTCAAGGTATCTTCTCTTGAAGATACCCTTATAACCTCATTCCTCTTTATATGGAGTGTAAGACTGCAACCACAGCCACAATAAGGGCATGTAGTATCTATTTCTTTAACATCCTTCTGTCTTCCCTTCCCCCTCCACATCTTACCTGTCAATGCACCTGTAGGACAGACTGCAACGCACTGACCACAGAACTCACAGTTCAGGTCTTTTTCAAAGGGTGGCGTTACCTTAGCATAAAAACCTCTATATGCAAAACCAATAGCACCAACACCCTGAACCTCATGGCATATCCTGACACATCTTCCGCATAGAATACATTTCTCCATCTCCCCCTCAATGAATGGGTTTGCATCATGTTCTTTATATCTCCTTCTCTCGCCATTAAAGGGTATTTCTTTAATATCATAGGTATATGCAAGTTCTTGAAGTGTGCAGTCACCAGCCTTTTCACATGTCATACACTCATTCGGGTGGTCTGAAAGGAGAAGCTCAAGAACCGTTTTTCTCAATCGTTCTAATTCCGGTGTAGATGTAATAACAGACATTCCCTCAGATACAGGTGTAGTACATGATGTTACCGGACGGTTCATCCCTTTAATATCAACTATACAGAGTCTGCAACTACCGAATGGAGAGAGTTTGGGGTGAAAACAAAGAGTTGGAATATATATGTCGTTCTGTCTTGCTGCCTCAAGAATTGTTGTTCCTTCCTTTACAACAACCTTTCTATCATTTATAGTAAGTTCTATCATCTAAACAACCTCAAATTTCAAAAATCAATCCTGAAACAAGCCTGTCTTTGCATTTTCAACTAACATATCTGCTGGGCCTATTTTCACTGCATTAAACTTTGTGGGACAGACCTCATAGCACCGGCGGCACTTAATGCAGAGGTCCTGATTGATTTTATGAAGCTGTTTTTTCTCGCCAGTAATCGCATTCGGAGGACACTCCTTTAAACACAAACCACATCCCTTACATGCGACTTCATCTATGTAGAAAGTTATCAGGTCTCTGCAGACCCCTGCCTTACACCATTTTTCTTTTATATGTGATTCATACTCATCCCTGAAATATTTTATGGTAGTCAGAACAGGGTTTGGTGCAGTCTGCCCGAGACCACAGAGAGAGGTTACTTTTATATCATTTCCAAGTTCAAGTAAAATCTCTATGTCCCCTTCCTTGCCATTTCCTGCAACAACCCGCTCGAGTATCTCAAGCATCCGTTTGGTCCCTACCCTGCACGGAATACATTTACCACAAGACTCATTCTGTGTAAACTGGAGGAAAAATCTTGCTATCTCGACCATACAGTCCATCTCATCGAGGACAACCATTCCTCCTGAACCTATAATAGAACCAGCACTGGCAAGGGATTCATAATCAACCGGTATATCTAATAACTCTGCTGGAATGCATCCGCCAGATGGTCCTCCTGTCTGCACAGCCTTAAATGCCCTTCCCTTTTCTATTCCACCTCCAATGTCATAGATTATCTCTCTCAGAGGAATCCCCATAGGAACCTCAATAAGCCCTGTATTTTTAATCTTTCCTGTCAATGCAAAGACTTTTGTCCCTTTACTCTTTTCTGTGCCAAAGGACGCAAACCACTCTGCACCATTTCTGATTATAAAGGGCACATTTGCAAGGGTCTCCACATTATTGATTACTGTTGGTTTTCCCCATAGACCACTGTAAACAGGAAAAGGTGGCTTTGCAGTTGGCATTCCCCTCTTACCCTCAATAGAGGCAATAAGTGCTGTCTCTTCACCGCATACAAAGGCACCAGCACCGAGCTTGATCTTTATGTCAAAATTAAATCCTGTTCCGAATATATTTTTACCCAGGAGTCTTTTTTCTCTTGCCTGATCGAGTGCCTTACCGAGTCTCTCAACAGCAAGAGGATATTCTGCTCTGATATATACATAGCCTTTGTTTGCCTCTATAGCGTATGCACCTATAATCATTCCCTCTATGACAGCATGAGGATTACCCTCAAGAACCGCTCTATCCATGAAAGCGCCAGGGTCACCCTCATCAGCATTACAGATCATATATTTACGGTCAGATTGAACCTTTCTGCATATCTCCCACTTGTTACCTGTAGGGAATCCTGCTCCACCTCTTCCCCTGAGACCTGACCTCTTAATAATATCTATCGTCTCTTCAGGCGTCATTGAGGTAAAGACCTTCTTTGTTGCCTCATAACCTCCAACTGAAATATATGCATTGATATCCTCAGGGTCTATCTCGCCACAATCAGAGAGCACGACCTTTATCTGTTTCTTATAGAAATTGTGATAGCCGTCTCCAACAACCCATTCTTTTACAGGAGTGCCACCGATAATATGGTCTCTGACAATCCTTGAGACCATATCAGGCTTGACATATTGATATGTTGTCTTGTTACTGTCTATAATTACATCAACAAGCACATCTTTTGCACACAATCCAAAACATCCAACCTTATGTAGAGAACAGTGTTTCTCTATGTTGACTTTTATATCAACTACTTTAAGTTCATTTTCGAACACTTCAATAACATCCGTTCCCCCCGCCGCAATACCTCCTGGCCCCATACAGACTTTTACTTTTATATCAGCCGTCATCTTTTTTCACCCCTGAGTTTCTTTATCTCCTTCGAGAGTCTATCGGTAGTCATTCTGCCATGAACCTTTTTGTTAACTATAACAACAGGTGCAATACTGCATGTTCCTACACATGCTACCTTCTCTATAGTGAATTCCCTGTCCTCCGTAGTATCTTCACCCTCGATGAGATTAAGTTCCATTCTTAAGCCATCGATTAACCTCTCAGAGCCTTTTACATGACACGCTGTCCCACAGCATGCAGTAATGATATTTTTGCCTGTCGGTTTTAAATGGAACTGGGCATAGAAAGTAACAACACCAAAGAAACTACTTGAGGGGATATCAAGTTTTTTTGAAAACCATTCTACTGCTTCTCGAGGAATATAACCAAAAGCCTCCTGAACCTCCTGAAGCAAGGAGATGATATTACCTTCATTCTTTCTATAGTTATCGAGGATCTGTTTAAGTGTTTCTTCCATAAGGCTTGAAAATTAGCATATGGAAACAAGATATGTCAAGAAAAGAAAGACATGGGGTCAGGCACAGGAGACTTTATTCCTGCCTTCACGCTTTGCCCTGTAAAGGGCTTCATCCGCCTTCTTTACCAGCTCATCTACTGTGTTTCCATCATTAGGGAGAATAGCACATCCTATACTCACAGTAATCTTGCCGAGGGGCTGTGTCTCCTCAAGGGGGAAATGCTTTTTTTCGATCTTTTTTCTTAACCTCTCGGCTATCATCACACATGTATTATCTCCAATCGCTGGAAGTAGTATGACGAATTCTTCACCACCATATCGTGCCACTATATCCACCTCTCTACTCTCAGCCCGTAATATCTTAGCAATGCTTTTTAATATCCCATTTCCTGCAAGGTGTCCATGCATATCATTGTAATTCTTAAAGTGGTCGATATCTATCATCATAATACCGAGAGGATAATTATATCTAATCGCCCTTTTGAGCTCTTCTGTAAATCTGTTCATGAAGTATCTATAATTATAGAGTTGAGTCAAACCATCTGTGATAGAAAGGCGTATCGCATCATCTACAAGTCTTGCCCTCTCTATGGCGATTGCAGCATAAGTGGATATAAGCGAAAATAACGAAATCTCTCTCTCGGTAAATCTCCGTGGAACAAAATCATCCACATAGAGGATACCGATTATTTTCCCTTCGCTTAATAGCGGAGAGGCAGCTATCGCCCTGACACCTTCAGCAAGTAGATAGGGATTGTTGAACTCAGGATGCCTTTTAATATTGTTTATAGTAACTGGCTTATTACTGTTAAGGATGAAGTCCGTCAATCCCTTCTTCCTTAATTTCCATTTATATTCCTTCATGAAATCAGAACTGAAGCCTCTCACTGCTATAACGCTCAACTTATTATGTCTTTCATCTAATACTGCAATGCTCCCCGCAGGGGTATGGGTAAGCCTTGTCGCATACTCGAGTATCACATTACATGTATCCTTTATATTCCAACCTGATGTTAACGTCAGTCCAAGCCTGTAAAACGCCTCATACTCTTTAATCTGTCTCTTGTTTTCCTCTATCGTCTTTGTTCTTTCATTAATTAGGTCCCACATGAACTTTGCTAAAAATCCACCCATAATCTCTACATCTGGTGGTTTTATTTTCTCTATTTCTTTTGTTACATCATCTTTGCCTGTTACATTTATTATTAAGTGAATATCTTTCCGATGTGAGATAAATTTTCTAAAATCGTCCCCTACAGGTATTCGATATTTCTTTGCGAGTTTTATTCCCTCTGCATCTTTTCTCACATCAACCACACCTGTAATCTTCACAGTAGGGTCTTTATTCAGCATTTCTATGATTGCAGAGCCACCTTTACCAGCACCGACTATCACGACTTTTGACTTTTTAATCACAGCCATACCTTATACTGAACAGAGTTTGCATTCCCCTGTATACTCAGAATCCGCCTTAAGCATCCCCTTTTCAAAAGCCATTGTTGGTACCTTTCTGATATACAGCACTTGATCATCTTTACTCCCGTATCTAAACACAGTTATCCCTTTACATTTTAACCGATATGCTTCATGGAAGATATCCATGACATCCTCTTTTGTAGAGTCCATCCTCATATTTACAGTCTTGCTTACAGCATTATCTGTATATCTCTGGAATACCGCCTGCATCTTTACATGCCATAGCGGATCTATATCAAGAGCGGTAACAAAAAGCCTCTGCACCTCAGCAGGTATTTCCTGCATGTCCCGAATACTCCCCTTCTCTGCAATCTCCAACATCAGGTCATCACTGTATATATTCAGTCTTTTTGCCACTTCCTCAAAAAGGGAATTAACTTCAAGCATCTCTGTTCCTTCCATCACCTTTCTTATATAGGAGACAGCGAATAGTGGCTCAATACCACTCGTTGTCCCTGCAATAATGCTTATTGTTCCTGTGGGGGCAATCGTTGTAACAGTGGCATTCCTCATCGCAGGAAAACCTTTTTTATCCCAGAGGCTTCCTTTAAAATTAGGGAATGAGCCCCTGACCTTACCGAGTTCAACTGATGCCTTTCTTGCCTCACCTGAGATAAATCCCATTATTTCCTCTGCAATCCTGAGTGCTTCTTCAGAGTCATAAGGTATACCGAGCATGATCAACATCTCTGCAAATCCCATAACACCAAGCCCTATCTTTCTATTTCCCATTGTCAT
>JBFLZU010000042.1:29432-78359 GCA_040756155.1 Nitrospirota bacterium
GGTAACAGTGGCTGTTCACCACATGGATTTGTAGCCTCTATTTCTCCTATATCCGGGACAGGATTGTATCTGTTTATTTCGTCTATGAAAATAATACCAGGGTCGCCCGTATTCCATGCAGCAGAAGCAATTGCATCAAATATAACCCTTGCCTTTATGGACTTTACAGTCTGTTTTGTTTTTGGATTTATAAGTTCATAATCTCCATCTCTGATAAAGCACTCCATGAAGTAGTCTGTAACAGCCACAGAGAGGTTAAAATTGGTAAGGAAATTCTCTTTCTCCTTTGCAAAAATAAACTCCATAATATCAGGATGCTCAGCCCTGAGTATCCCCATATTTGCACCCCTTCTTCTACCACCCTGTTTTATAACTTCGGTTGCAGTATCAAATATACGCATGAAGGATACAGGTCCTGATGCAATCCCACCTGTTGAACGAACAGGGTCATCCCTGGGTCTGAGTCTCGAGAAGGAGAAACCTGTGCCACCTCCTGACTGGTGAATCAATGCCATAGAGGTAACAGCATCAAATATCTCCTTCATGCTGTCTCCAACAGGTATCACAAAACATGCAGAGAGCTGTCCTATATCAGTCCCGGCATTCATAAGGGTTGGAGAATTAGGGAGGAATTCGAGGTGAGACATCATATGGTAAAATTGAGATTCTGAATCCGGGTCTTGATCAATTAATGAGACGACAGCGGCAACCCTTCTGAACATATTATCAGGCGATTCAATTGCATAACCTGATTCATCCTTTACGAGATACCTCCTCTCGAGTATCCTGAGTGCATTTGCAGTAAGATTCTGTCCGCTTATGATGCGATTACCCATGAATTGTTTATATCATAGTTCTTTAAGGTTGTAAAGGATAGTGTTAGTTTTTTTCTTTATCTATGCGTATCTTGAGGGACTCAAGGAAGGCTTTATCAAGGGCGTTAAACTCAAATTTTAACTCTTCTTGACTTCCTTCTTTTCTGGTAATTTTCATAATTGATGTAATTATAAGGTCGAGATGGTAACCTTCTCTCTCTATATTTTCGATAGCCTTCTTCAGCTCGGTGCTATCTGAAAGCAGAACACCGAGAGTTGAAGCCAGCTCCATAATAAGTTCCTTTAATCTCTCTTCCATTTCCATGCTATAAGGATACCTTTAAACGATACATTTTGTCAATTCTTTTTAGAATATTGCCATGCTATGATTGACACACCAATCTTTATTTGGTTATATTATGTTATGAGAAGAAAGGCTATAGCACTTTTATCTGGTGGACTTGATAGCACCTTGGCAATATTGATAATCCTTAAACAGGATATAGATATTACTGCCATAACATTCCTGACACATTTTGGCTGTAGCATAGAAGACCACTCAAGCTGCTCCACGAATCCGTTCCCTGTTGCAGGGAAGTTTGGCTTTAAGGTGAAACTCTATCACTTGAGCGATAAATTTGTAGAGATTGTCAAGGCCCCAAGGTTTGGACATGGTAAGAATATGAATCCGTGCATAGACTGTAGAATCCTGATGCTCAAGGAGGCAAAAGAACTTATGGATCTTACAGGTGCAGACTTTGTAATCACAGGGGAGGTCCTGGGACAGAGACCGATGTCTCAAAGAAGGGAGACCATGCAATTGATTTCACGCGAAAGTGGCCTTGATGGTCGTGTATTAAGACCTCTTTCTGCAAAGTTACTACCACCAACCATTCCTGAGACAAATGGTATTGTAGACAGAGAAAGGCTTTACGGAATATCCGGAAGGTCAAGAAAACAGCAGATAGCAATCGCAAGGGAATTTCGACTTGTTGAATATCCGAATCCTTCTGGAGGATGTCTGCTTACAGACCCTATATTTTCAAAGAGATTAAGAGACCTACTAAGATATAATCCTGAACCAAATTTTAACGATTTAAACCTTCTCAAAGTCGGCAGACACTTCAGGGTCTCTGATAGATGCAAAATCATAGTCGGAAGAAACAAACAAGAAAATCATATCATATCAGAATTGAGGTCCAAAGATGACTATCTCCTTGAAGTAAAAGGCGTTGGAAGTCCGCTTGTACTTGTAAGGGGAGAGGATGCCTCTGAATTTCTTGAGCTATCTGCATCCATATGCGTAAGATACTCGGATAGCAAAGAGAAACCTCAGGTATCTGTTGATGTTCACCCAGCACCAAGGGAAAGCCCTACCTGTCAAGGCGGCAAGGAACGTAACCTCGTCTCCGCAGGGTCAGACCCAGAAGCCGCCGGTGTCAACCCGTGGTGTGGGGTTGGAAAGATAACCGTTGAACCTGCAAAGACTGAAATACTTGAGAAATACAGAATAAAATAAATTGAATTGATTTGTAATATCAGCAAAATTTTTGCTATAATAGTAAATAACATTTTAATTCAAAGGAGGGAGTGATATTTGAAAGCTGGAATTCATCCTAAATATGTGGAGGCAGTTGTATCCTGTGCCTGTGGAGAAAGGTTTGCCACGAGGTCTACTAAGAAGGACATCCATGTGGATATCTGCTCTAAGTGTCATCCTTTTTACACAGGCAAACAAAAAATCGTTGACACAGAAGGTAGGGTTGAGAGATTTAAGAGAAGATACTCAAAAAAGTCTCATAAAGAGACTGTCATCCCTTCTTAGGTTCAGTGATAACTGAGATAGGAAACCCACCAGTAAGGTGGGTTTCCTATTATTTTGTTTATTGACATGCTTCAAAGATTAAAGTCAGTAGAAGAGAGGTATGAAGAGCTTACAAGGCTTTTGAGCGATCCCTCTGTGCTCGGCACTCCATCCGAATACATGAAGTATTCAAAGGAACAGGCTGAGATATCTGGACTTGTAGAACTTTACAAAGAATACAAGAGATTACTACAACTAATTGCAGATGCTGAAGATATACTTTCTGAGACGAATGCCGACGAAGAATTAAAAGAGATGGCACGAATGGAGTTACAGGATTTAAGAGGTAAGAAGGATACTATAGAGCATCAATCGAAGATGCTTCTTCTTCCAAAGGATCCAAACGATAATAAGGATATTATCCTCGAGATAAGGGCAGGGACGGGTGGTGAAGAGGCTGCGCTGTTCGCTGCAAACCTCTTCAGGATGTATGCCAAGTATGCCGAAGGCAAACGATGGAAGGTTGAGGTCATCAACTCTCATAACACAGGGGTAGGGGGCATTAAAGAGATTATCGCCTCAATACAGGGAAAAGGTGCATACAGTCGTCTCAAGTTTGAAAGAGGTGTGCACAGGGTTCAAAGGATACCTGTAACCGAGGCTGGAGGAAGGATACATACATCAACTGCAACAGTTGCAGTTCTTCCTGAGGCAGAGGAGGTAGATGTCCAGATAGATGAGAAGGACCTCAGGATAGACACCTTCTGTGCATCTGGACCAGGTGGACAGGGAGTAAATACTACCTATTCTGCTGTGAGGATTACACACATACCCACAGGGCTTGTGGTTCAATGTCAGGACGAAAGATCACAGATAAAGAATAAGGCTAAAGCACTGAGGGTTTTGCGGTCAAGACTCCTTGAAATAGAAAGGGAAAAGAAAGAACAGGAGCGATCACAGGATAGAAAGTTACAGGTTGGCACTGGTGAACGCAGTGAACGGATACGGACATATAACTTCCCGCAAAACAGGGTCACCGACCACAGGATTGGATTGACCCTTCACAAGTTAGAACGCGTGCTTAGTGGAGAGCTTGATGAGATTATAGATGCTTTAATGGCATCAGATACTGCAGAGAGGTTAAAAACCCTATGATAATTCGGGATACCCTTCTCTGGGGGGCAGAACAACTGAAAAGAGCAGAGATTCAGGAATACCGTAAAGAGGCAGAGATGCTCCTCTCGGCGTGTATAGACAGAAACAGATTATGGCTGTACATGTATCCTGAAATAACAGTCTCTGAGCAGGATTTTACACCGTATAGAAAGTCCATCTGTAAAAGGGCTGAAAGGATTCCAATTCAGCATATTCTCGGAAGATGTGACTTTATGCATATGGAGTTGCTTATTACACCTGATGTTTTTATCCCCAGACCTGAGACCGAACTGGTAGTGGAAGAGGCGATAAGTAGAGTTAAGAGTTATGAGTTAGGAGTTATGAGTAAAAACAAAAGGAAAAACTCCGAACTTCGAACTCATAACTCCGAACTCAGGATTTTAGACCTCTGTACAGGTAGTGGTTGTATCGCAATAGCTTTAGCGAGGAGATTTTCTGAGGCAACGGTTATTGCAACAGATATTTCACAGAGGGCACTTAAGATCGCTAAAATTAATGCAGAAAGATATGGTGTTGAAGACAAGATTACCTTTCTTGCAGGTGATCTTTTTGAACCCCTCACACATTATATCTCATACCTTGATACTTACGACTTAATCATTTCCAATCCTCCGTATATACCAACCGATGATATACCATATCTACAGGCAGAGGTAGCATATGACCCTCAAATTGCTATTAACGGAGGAAAAGATGGGCTATGTTATCTAAGGAGGATCAGCAAAGAGGCACACAGATTTCTCAAATCAGGGGGGTATCTCATTTTAGAGATAGGTGATGGACAGGCTGGAAATGTCTTTGAGATGCTGGATTCCACAGGGAGGTATGAATCTCCAGAGGTCTCAAAAGACATTGCAGGAATAGATAGGATCATCACCGCCAAAAAAAGAGAATGGAAAAGATAGTCATTCATGGTGGTGTAAGGCTGAAGGGTGAGGTAACCATCAGCGGTGCAAAGAACGCAGCACTTCCAATACTATGTTCTACACTCCTGACAGAAGGAAAAACCACTCTTTATAATACCCCTGATGTTACAGACGTAAAGACAATGGGCAGGCTCCTGGAAATGTTAGGTGCCGATATAGAGATACAGGACAATAAAATAACCATTGATACATCAAGCATCAACAGTTATGAAGCCCCATATGAGCTTGTAAAGACAATGAGAGCCTCTGTGCTTGTTCTTGGCCCACTTGTTTCAAGATTTGGTAAGGCAATGGTATCATTACCTGGAGGTTGCGCAATAGGGGCACGTCCAATCAACCTTCACCTGATGGGGCTTGAAAAGATGGGTGCAGAGATAAAGATAGAACATGGTTATATAAATATGAAGGCTAAGAAGCTGAAAGGGACAAGGTTTTATTTTGATATTCCAACAGTTGGAGGAACAGAGAACTTGATGATGGCTGCTACACTGGCAGAAGGTAGAACGGTTATAGAAAATGCTGCGTGTGAACCAGAGATATCTGATCTTGCATCAATGCTCAGGAAGATGGGTGCTTGCATTCAGGGAGATGGAACCGATAAGATAATAATAGATGGTGTTAATCAACTTAAACCAGCAGAGCATACTATCATTCCGGACAGGATAGAGACAGGTACATTTATGATTGCAGCAGGTATCACAAAAGGTGATATACTTATTAGAGGATGTATCCCTGAACATCTTGACGCAATTATCGAAAAACTCAAGGAAATAGGGGTGGAGATATTAGCGGAAAAAGAGGGACTCAGAGCTCGGGGAGAAGGAAAGCCAAGGTCAGTAGATATACGGACAATGCCGTATCCAGGTTTTCCAACCGATATGCAGGCACAGATGATGGCTTTAATGTGCATAGCAGATGGACTGAGCGTAATAAGTGAGACAGTCTTTGAAAACAGATTCATGCATATAGCAGAATTAAGAAGGATGGGAGCAAACATCACTGTGAAGGGAAACAATGCAATCGTTCAGGGGGTTGATGACCTCAGTGGTGCTCCCCTAATGGCAACCGATCTGAGGGCAAGTGCATCTCTGATACTTGCTGGACTTGCCGCAAGAGGGGAGACTACCCTCTCAAGGGTGTATCATATAGATAGGGGCTATGAGCGGATTGAAGAAAAACTCGCAATACTCGGTGCTGATATAGAAAGGATTAAGGAGTAAAGGGTTAAGGGGTAATGAAAGACAGAAGACAGCAGACAGAAGACAGAAAAAAATGGGGATAAAGGAGAAATGAAGATTATAAAGGCATGGCAGAAAGATGCATCTGGAGTCATCAATCGAATTATTAATAGACATGAAAGAATACCAGCAGGGTTAGAAGAATCAGTCAGAGAGATACTTAATAATGTCAAAAACAGAGGAGATGTGGCTCTAATCGCATATACAGAGAAATTCGATCATGTTTCCCTGAAACCATCAGAGATGAAGGTAAAGAAAAAGGAAATCAGAGATGCCTATAAAAAGGTTAGCAAAAAATTCATTGATGCTATTGAGTTATCTGCTCAGAGGATAGGTAAATTCCATGAAAAACAGAGACAGAGGTCATGGATGTATTCAGAGGATGGTGCCTTGCTCGGTCAGCTTGTGACACCTCTACAGAGGATAGGAATTTATGTCCCCGGGGGAAAGGCTGCATATCCTTCTTCGGTTATTATGAACACGATCCCTGCGAAGATGGCAGGGGTCAAAGAGATAGTCATGTGTTCTCCATCCCGTAGTAAAATTGCTAATCCTGAAGTACTTGTAGCAGCAGACATCTCAGGGGTTGATGAGATATACAGAATTGGAGGTGCTCAGGCGATAGGCGCAATGGCATATGGAACAGAGACCATAAAAAAGGTGGACAAGATAGTTGGTCCTGGGAATATCTATGTTTCTATTGCAAAAAAAATTGTATTTGGAGATGTCGATATAGACATGATTGCAGGTCCAAGCGAGATACTTATTATTGCCGATAAAACTGCTGAGCCATCCTTTGTTGCAGCCGATATGCTCTCTCAGGCTGAGCATGATGAGATGGCATCTGCTATCCTTATAACTAATTCAGAGGAGTTAGCAACCAATGTAGATATAGAGATTAAGAAACAGTTAAGGGGTCTTAACAGGAAAAAGATTGCTGAGAAATCATTAGAAAACTCTGGATGGATAATTCTCACAAAAAGCCTTACTGATGCCGTAAATTTAGCCAATGATATCGCACCTGAGCATCTTGAGCTCTCTGTAGCAGAGCCATTTGAGATCCTCGCAATAATCAGGAATGCTGGTGCAATCTTTCTCGGCAACTATACACCAGAGGCGATTGGAGATTACTCAGCAGGTCCCAATCATGTCCTTCCAACAGGAGGAACTGCAAGGTTTTTCTCACCACTTAGTGTGGATGATTTCACAAAGAGATCAAGCGTCCTTTATTTTTCAAGGGATGGGATGAGAAAAATCGCTAATGCAGTAGTTACAATAGCCGATTCAGAGGGACTACAGGGTCACAAGGAGGCTGTGAAGGTAAGGATGAGGAGGTGAAGATGAAAAAGGTGGAGAAAAAGTTAAAACTCGGTCTTCCCAAAGGGAGTCTTCAGGAAGCGACCCTGAAACTTTTTAAAAAGGCGGGCTATCACATTACTGTCGATGCAAGGTCATATTATCCTACAATCGATGATCCCGAGATCGAGTGTATACTTATAAGGGCTCAGGAGATGGCAAGATATGTCGCCGATGGAATACTCGATGCTGGCCTTACAGGTAAGGACTGGATACTTGAGCAAGGGGCAGATGTGGTGGAAGTGGCAGATTTAAATTATGCAAAAGAAGGACTGAGAACGGTTAAGTGGGTAGTAGCAGTCCCTGTCAATTCTAAGATAAAGAGTGTGAAGGATCTCAATGGTAAGAGAATAGCTACAGAACTTGTAGGGGTAACTAAAGGTTATCTTGAGAAGAGAGGAATAAAAGCTAATGTAGAGTTTTCGTGGGGTGCAACAGAGGTCAAACCTCCACAGCTTGCCGATGCAATAGTAGAATTAACCGAGACAGGAAGCTCACTCAAGGCAAACAACCTCCGGATAATTGATGTAGTTCTTGAATCTATAACCAAGGTGATTGCTAACAGGCAGGCGTGGAGAGATAAATGGAAGAGGAATAAGATAGAAAATATGGTTCTCCTTCTTAAGGGTGCACTGAGTGCAGAGGAGAAGGTAGGGCTTAAGATGAATGTTCCTAAAGATAAACTCAAAAATGTTATCAAAATACTTCCAGCCATGCACGCACCAACGATTGCACCCTTGGTAAATGGAGACTGGTATGACCTCGATGTGGTAATAGACGAAAAGGTTGTTAGAAGTCTTATTCCTGAACTTAAAAGGGCAGGTGCATCAGGGATTGTGGAGTATCAACTGAATAAAGTAATTCCATGAGACCAGTGAGAAGTGAGAATTGGAAAGTCAAGAACCTTATAAGAAAAGAAGTACTACGGTTAAAGGCATACACTGTTGAGAATGCAAAATGCAGGATAAAACTTGACGCACATGAAATTCCCTATTCCCTTCCGGATGAATTAAGGAGTAAAGTAGTTAATGCACTGAACAGGGTATTGCTAAACCGCTATCCTGACCCTGAATCAAAGGTACTTCGAGAAATCATTTCAAGGCAACTAAAAGTAAATATAGATAATATCGTTCTTGGAAATGGTTCAGATGAACTCATCCAGTACCTTATCGCTGTTTTCGGTAACTCGCCAGGAAAGGTACTCTATCCTGTTCCTTCGTTTGCAATGTATAATATTACCTCAAGGGCATTGGGGCAGATCCCTGTAGAAGTCAGGCTTGATAAGGATTTCGATATACCAATTAAGAATTTCATGCTCACGGTTAAACAAGAGAAACCCCACCTGATATTCCTCAGTTATCCGAATAACCCTACAGGTAACTGTTTCTCAGGGGATAAGATTATCCGCATCATAGAGGAATCAAAGGCAGCAGTGGTTATCGATGAGGCATATTATGACTTCAGCAAAAAAAGTTTTCTATCGTATCTCAAGAACTATAAAAACCTTATAATCCTGAGAACACTATCAAAGATAGGGCTTGCTGGTTTGAGGGTGGGCATCCTTATCACCCATCCTGAGATAGTCACGGAGATAAACAAAGTAAGACTTCCATATAACATAAACAGCCTTTCGCAGGCAGCAGCGATAACGGTATTAAAAAACAGACATATTATAAACAGGCAGGTTAATGCAATCATAAATGAACGCAAAAGATTATATGAAGCCCTTTTAAAGATAAAGGGTATAAAACCATTTCCATCAGAAGGGAACTTCATACTCTTCAGGGGTAGCAATAGCGATGCCATTTACAGAGGATTGTTCAAGAAAGGAATACTCATTAAAAACCTGAGTAAGCCAGGAGCACTCAAGGGATGCCTCAGGGTAACGGTCGGAAGGCCGGAAGAAAATGAGGCATTTATTAAAGCACTGAGGAAACTGGTTTAACTCGAATTGCAAATCTCAAAAATTTTCCTTGACATCCTCATTTAATTATGATTCAATTGAATCAACTGAAAAATGGAGGGTACTATGACTAGAGAAGAGGTTCTTGATATAATAGCTGAATCTCCCCTCTCCATCATGCTTACAGAGGAAGACAAGGAAAAAATTGTATTGATGATACTCGGAGATGAACATGAAGACTACAAAATACGACCTTCACGAGATACTAAGACAGGAACTAAAAAATGGCTCGGATAACCTTGTCACCAGAAGCACGGGGGAGATTCTAAGGAGACGGATTGAAAAAGAGCTCGAATCCTTTGAAGAACGTGTTAAGGTATTACTTGATTTCTCACGAGTTGGTATAATTGATTACTCCTGTGCCGATGAGATAGTAGCAAAGCTCATCTCCCGCCTCCTCAGTGGCGAATATGGTAACAAATACATCGTCCTTTCAGGGCTCAATGAGAATCAGAGAGAAAATATAGAAGTAGCCCTTGAGAGGAAAGAGCTTGCAGCCATTGGTGAATTGAGAAATGGCAGAAGGCTTCTTCTTGGCATCCTTAATAACTACCTTAGAGAAACCCTCGATCTGATACACAAGAAAGGCTCTATTACTGCAAAAGAACTCTCAGAAACCCTTAACCTCGAAGCCAATACCAGCGGAACAAGACTATTGAACCTACATAAAAAACGCCTTGTCGTCAGGACTGACGAAATAAGAGAAGGTGGCAGGGTCTGGGTGTATAAGAAGCTGTAGAAATTTTCCTTGAAGAAGTATTTGTTTAGCTGCTAATATATTTGTAACTACAAATGAGACTATAGTGGAGGAACGATGAAGACAGCAACAGTCAGGGAATTAAAATCTAAACTATCTCAATACCTTAAGGAGGCTGAAAAGGAAGATATCATTGTAACATCTCATGGAAAACCCCGTGCAGTTTTGCATAGTCTTGTTAGAGAAGAATTGGAAGACTACATTGTTTCAAACAGTCCAACTATAAGGAGGAAAATAGAAGAAGCATACAGCGAATATCTTTCTGAAGGCGGAGTCGAACTTGATTCTGTGATAGAAAAACTGGAGAAAAAGGTTGCAAAAAAGGCTCGCCGTTAAGACATCAAAGGTCTTTTTGAAAGAACTGGATGATCTTCCTACGGAGGTTGCTTTAAAGGTTACAAGGGACCTGAAAATATTAGAAGTTGCACCCCTACCTTTAGGTAAGGGTTTAATTAAAAAACTGAAGGGCTTTACTCCACCGCTTTATCGCATGAGAATTGGCAATTACAGAGTGCTTTACAGGATTACAGGCAATGAGATTGCTATTTTAAGGATCATTGATCGCAAGGAACTCGAGAGAGAATTAAAAAGGATGATTGGTTCTATTTTCTCCATATCAGGGATAGCTGAAGATAGTAAACCACCCCACCCAAAGGGTGGGGCTTTGTTAAAGGGAATAACTTTCATCTAACCTATTCATCCCCGCTGCAAGCAGCGGGGCATTCTAACGGGGTAAATCTTACGGGAGAAAACACGATAAATGGATTTACAGGAAGAGATGATAGACTGTATGAATAGTGTCTTTCTCTACACATAACAGATTTATGAAGATTGAAAAGAGGTTAAAGGATAGAAATTGAAAATATGGGAAGTGTCCCTAATAAAAAGTAAGGAAATGATCTATGAGTATTTTCTTAACGAAAAGCTCATACGATCAGTTGTCCTACTGAGAGGGAAAGAGCTAAAACCTAATAAGAATATTTCTATAGATGAGATAAAAAGTTTTGTTTTGACAAACCAATATAAGATAGAGTTCGGTAGCGGACCATTCCTAAAAGAGATAAGATGGTGGATAAGGTTATAAATGAGGTTTCCGAAGATGTTCGGGAAGGAAAAGATTGAAAGAATAAGAGAACAGGAGTGTGGTTTGATAACTTTTATATCTATTTAAAAATATTACTGATGAATATTCGAGAAAACTACCGAAAAACAGGTAATTAGGGAGCAGGTGAATGAAATGGCAAAGATAATTCATCATTGGAAGATCGAAAGACAGAGAGAGATTAAGAAGTTAAGAGATGAAATAAAAAATAACCCAAAATCTTCAGAACTCCATTTTGAACTCGGCAGGGCATTGATAAGATACTTTAATCGTGACTCGAAGCGTGAGGGGATAAAATACCTTGAAAAGGCCATAAAACTTAAAACCGATTTTGCAGAGGCGATGGAAGTCCTCGCCATTGAGGTTATGAAAGAAAACCCTGTGAGGGGAACGAGGCTCGCACAGAAGGCTGCATCTATTTATATGTCCAGAGGCGATATTGAAAAAACAGATGAGATTCTAGATAAGGCAGCAATGCATTATGTGTATGAAGGATGGGATTTTCTTTCCAGCGGAGATAATATAACCGCAAAGAAAAAGGCACAGAGAGCACTTGCTATATATCCTCACTGTGTTGATGCCAGAAATATCCTTGCCTCCATTCACATGGATAGGTTTGAGTTTGAAGATGCAGAAAGGATTTATAAAGATGCCATCAGAGATGCAGTAGCAAAACAGGGAGGGAAATTAAAAGTTGAAGGCGTTACCTATTGGGGAAGCATTCATACAAGGCCGTATATGCGTTCCCGCCATGGACTCGGTCTCTGCTATATGCGTCTTGGAAAATTTAAGGAAGCACTGGAGGAATTTAACACATTGCTTGATCTCAATCCCAATGATAACCAGGGAGTCAGATTCCTGATAGGTGATGTTTATTACTATATGGGAGATATCGAGAATACTGCAAGATACTACAGAAAATATGGCGAGCATGAAGGGCATTACAATTATGCACTGCTCCTTTATTCAATGAAAGAAAAATCTAAGGCAATAAAGATGTTAAAGGATAGTATTAAAGACGCCCCCTTTATTGCGGCTATGTTGAGGACTTATTTAGAGATGTTCATATTCTGGCAGGAGAGAGGACTCTACAACTTCGGACAAAATCCACACCTTTTTATGCATCGCAATGCTGTAATAAATGCATGGAATGAGAATATAGGGCTTGCTAAAGACTATATAACTAACCATAAGCTCGAGTCCGCATACGATTTCTGTAATCTCTGTGGCTCGCTATGGCTAAAAGTAAATGGGTCATATTTATTTCTGCTGGAGGGTATGGATGCCATTGCCTGAGATTACAGAAGATATTATTCATGAGATTGATTCAGTGGCATCACTTAGCAAGGGCTATAGTTATTTTCATGGTGGCGCTGTTGAGAAGGTCTGGATAGAAAAAGACGCTTACAAGGCCCATGTCTATGGCAGCGAGCTTTATACAGTAACTATAAAGGAAAACAAAGGAACCATACAAACTGACTGCACATGCCCTTATGACTGGGGAGGGGTATGCAAGCATGTTGTCGCTGCCTTGCTCGCGATATGTAACGACAAAAAGATAAAGGAGCATAAGAAAGATGCAGAAAACGTTAAGTCCCTTATAAATAAGGTGGACACTGACAGACTGAAGAAATTCCTTTTTCAAATCTTGACCACTAATTCCCATTTGCTCGAAGACTTCAAGATATTTGCAAGGGGAAAAGAGGAAACGGAGAACACGTCTGAAAAGTACAAAAAGAAAATACTCTCGTTCTTTAAAAGATTAAAGGACATAGAGTATTACTATGATCATTACCGTGACTCATATGAGCATCCCATTAGTGAGATTATAGATAAATTTACTGAAGCTGCCCCCAAATATGCTGCTCAGGAAAACTACAAAGAGGCGATAAAGATATATCAGGGTATTTGTGATGCATGTATTGAAAGCCTCCGTAATGAAAAACTTGAAGACTTCTACGATGATATTCATTATGAAGCCCAGCAGGCATTTTATGCAATAGCCGAAAATATCCGGAAGCTTTCCGTTTCATTAAAAGATAAAAAGCCATACCTCGACTATCTCCTGCAGGCATATAATGAATTTGAGGATAAAGAAGTCTTTAAGGATGTCTTCCTGAAAATCATCAATTCCCCTGAAGACGCCGATTATGTTCTCAATAAACATGGCATTGATTTGATACCCCCTATTAAATTGAACATTCTTATAGTAAAGGGAGAATCCGAATCTGTCTTTTCTTTTGGTGAAAAACATTATAAAGAATATCCCGAAATAGCTGTTCATCTTTCAGAATTTTATCTGAAAAACAATCTCAGAGATAAGGCTATAGTCACAGCAGAGAAAGCCGTTGAGATTATTCGGGGTAGGGGGAGAGATTTTTATTCTGGCATTAGCCTGTCTGATCCTCTCAAGGAATTAAGAGAGTTCCTTGATAAATATTACAGCCTTGAAAACGATTATCCAAAGATAATTGAAAATCTTATTATGCTTTTAAAGTCAGAAAGGGATATTGCCTATTACAGGAAGTTGAGAAAAATCATAAAGACCGCACAGGAAAAGATTGCTGTTATAGAACGATTAGAAAGGCTTCTTGATAGAGATTATGACCTGCTTTTTAAGATTTATTCCATTGAAGATGATTACGAGAGGATGTTGAACCTTGCCAGAGAGAGTATTCGTTTTGATGTTTCCAATTTAATAGTCAAAAAGATTCGCGACAGATACCCTGAGGAATGTTTTGAGCTTTACAAGAAGAAGATTAACAAATTTGTAGAAGATGTAAAAAGCAGAGACGCATACCGTCAGACTGCTTACTGGTTGAAACTGATGAAAGAGATACCGGGCACTCAGGACAAGTTTAAAAAATACATTGAACACCTGAGAGAAAAATACAGGAGAAGACCTGCTTTTATAGATGAAATAAAGGGAATATAAGTTTTTGGAGGAGATATATGAGAAAACTAAAGATAGATTTGGATGAAATTGTTCTTGTTATGGAGATGTCCGATGATTTTGGTAGCATAAATCTATTTGACACCGAGACAGGGGAAACCGTTAACATCTCTGGCGAGGTAATGTCAGCAGTTGAGTCTGAGGATGAAGAGGCGATTAACGCTCTGCCAGAATGGGAAAAAGATCTGGTTGAAATAGCGGAAAGTGTGCTTTCAGACGAGACTAGACGGTATGTTGAGATACCCAGAAAACCTTCTTACGAGGCATATAATCTTATGGTTGAATTTGCAAGTTCTGTGAAAGACAGTAATCTCAGAGAAAAGCTTGACATCGCCCTTGATAGTAAAGGTGCTTTCAGAAGATTTAAGAATGTTCTCTCTGATTATCCTAAAGAAGAGAAGCGGTGGTTTGCATTTAAGGATGAGAGGATGAGGCATGAAGTTATAGAATGGCTTAATTCCATTGGTATAGAGCCAATTGAAGGATCAAAGGGATAAAGTTAAAAAAGGTATTTATGATCACAAAAACCACCATAATCATCGGCGATAGTCGGAGGATGGAAGAATTAAAAGATGAATTGGTTCATCTCGTCATCACTTCTCCGCCATATTGGCAATTAAAAGACTATGGCAATGGCAGCCAGATAGGGTTTAATGACAGTTATGAGGACTATATCAATAACTTAAACCTTGTCTGGAAAGAATGTTACAGGGTTTTGCATAAAGGATGCCGACTCTGCATTAACATCGGAGACCAGTTTGCAAGATCTGTCTATTATGGCAGGTATAAAATAATTCCGATAAGAGCAGAGATAATCAAATTCTGTGAGACAGTCGGCTTTGACTATATGGGTGCGATTATCTGGCAAAAGGTTACTACATGCAATACAACAGGCGGCGCTACTATCATGGGGTCTTTTCCTTATCCAAGAAATGGAATTATAAAACTTGACTATGAGTTTATTTTAATCTTCAAGAAATTGGGCAATCCTCCAAAGGTAAACAGAGAGATAAAAGAGAGGTCTAAACTCACCCTTGAAGAATGGAATGAATATTTTTATGGTCACTGGGATTTTCCAGGGGAAAGGCAGGACAAACATCTTGCCATGTTTCCAGAAGAATTACCGAAAAGATTGATAAAGATGTTCAGTTTTGTGGGTGATACCGTACTTGATCCATTTTTAGGAAGCGGGACAACCTGTCTTGCTGCAAAAAAATTGGGAAGGAATTCTATTGGATATGAAATCAAGGAGGATTTTATTCCGATAATCAAAGAGAAATTGAATATAAAAAAGCAACAGAAAGATTCTGAGATAATCTTTCAGAAGAAGAAAACTATAGATTACAAAAAAGAAATCAGCAAATTGCCATATATCTTTAAAGACCTTGTAAGGTTTGATAAAAAAATAGACCCAAAGAAATTAAAATTTGGTTCAAAAATAGATGATTCAGACTATCAGAGGGAGCCTTATTATTCGGTTAAAGAAATAATAAGCCCAGAGATAGTAATACTAAATAATAATTTAAGGGTCAGATTGATAGGAGTGAAAGGGGACAAAAAATTAAATGGAAAGGCGAAGGAATTCCTTTTAAATAAACTGAGGGGACAAAAGGTTTTTATTAAATTTGACACTGTTAAATACGATGATGACAATAATTTATTGTGCTATCTTTATTTGAAAAATAAAACCTTTATCAATGCCCATCTGATTAAAAATAAACTGGCTGATGTAGATTCTTCTATAAACTTTAAATACAAAGATAAATTTTTGGCTATACAGAAACAAATGGAAGGAGAAGTTTTAAGTGAAGATAAAACTTACAAAAGAATATTTTGGGATTTTGAAAGAATGGAGAAAGATTTGGGTATATGAGAAGTTGTAATTTAGTATTCTTTATGGTATTCTTACTTATAGAAAATAGTATTACAAGGAGGTCATAAAATGCCGGTCACAAAACTTGGCATAAGCTTCCCCAAGGAACTTGTTGAGGAAATAGACATGCTATCAAGGGATTTAAAAAGGTCGAGAAGCAAAATCGTTAGAGATGCAGTTTTAAAGATGATTAGTGATCATAAAAGGCAGCAAGCTATTGAAAAGGCAGAAAAGATTTATAAAGAGATCGCAGATGATGACAGACATCTTGCAGAAGATTTTCTGAGCATTTGTGCTGAGTCAGTTGCTACATATAAGACTGTCAGAAAGGTAAAAAGAAAATGAGACAACCCAAGAGGGGTGAGATATATTTCCTTGATTTCAGTCCTTCAAAAGGCAGAGAAATAAAAGGGCCTCATCCAGCTCTTGTTATTCAAAATGACGTTGCTAATAAAGTAAGTGGTCTTACGATAGTTGCTGCTATAACAAGCAATGTAAGGGTTGCAGAACTTCCAGTTGGTGTACTGATAACACCATCAGAAAGTGGACTGCCTCACAAATCTGTGGTTCATCTTGGACAGATATATACCATTGATAAAGAACGGCTCCAAAATCTCGTCGGGGCACTTTCAGAGCGTAAGATGATAGAGGTTAATAGAGCAATAGAGGTTAGCCTTGGACTAAGGGAGTTCTGGGAATAGATAAATTAAAAATCCTGGAGGCTAAAGAGTGGAAAGAGAAATAGAATCAGCGATAATTGCTGATAAAAACAGAGGGATGTCAGATGTTGAGATTGGTAGAAAGTATGGAATTACATATCGCCAGTTAGAGAAGGTAATCAGGAAGGCTACGGGCATAAGTGTAAGTTTTGTCAGGATAGAGAAAAAAATCAAGAATTTATCCCCAAAAGATTTCAAAGAAGAGACAACTACTGTATGGAGTTTTAAGAGTCGTGGCAATTGGGCAACGCATAGTGGGGAGTATAGAGGCAACTGGTCACCATATATTCCAAGGAATGTAATCTTAAAATATTCTGAGCCAGGAGAACTTGTTTTAGATTATTTCTGTGGCGCTGGGACGACAGCGGTAGAGGCAAAATTGTTGGGTAGAAAGTGTATTGCCTTTGATATTAATGATAAGGCTATAGAATTGGCAAAAAAGAATCTCAACTTTAGTGTTCCAATAGAAGAACTGCCGTTCCAAAAAATATACGAACCAGAATTATCTGTAGGTGATGCACGGGATTTATCCTTTTTAGAAGATAATTCAATTAACCTTATCTGTGCTCATCCACCTTATGCCAATATTATTCACTATACAGAATATAAACAGGGAGATTTATCATATCTTGATACTGAGTATTTTCTGAAAGAGATGGAGAAGGTCGCAAAAGAAAGTTATAGGGTATTGAAACCAGGAAGACAATGTGCGATTCTTATTGGTGATATGAGAAGATATAGGCATGTAATACCATTAGGATTTAAATTAATAAATGTTTATCTTAATGCTGGCTTTAAATTAAGAGAACTTATTATTAAACGACAACACAACTATAAAAACCGCCATTTTTCGGAAAGGAGTGCGTTTTATGAAACAATATGAAGCGGTAATAAAAGTTATGAAAGAAAATGGAGGATTTGCTATTTTGAGTTACCTATATGAAAACGCACTAAAAGTACCAGAAGTTATTTGGAAAACCAAGACACCCTTTGCAACTATTCGCAGAATTGTTCAGGATAAACGATTCTTTTTCAAAATAAAACCTGGTTTGTGGGCATTGAAAACTTATAAAAATAAACTACCCGAAGAAATACTTTCTTTAATTGAGGAAGATAAAGAAATAGAAAAAGAAGGAAAGTTTACGCATTCTTATTATCAAGGGATGATTATTGAAATAGGTAATATTAAAGGATTCAAAACATATGTTCCTTCGCAAGATAAAAATAAAAAATTTTTAAACAGACCTTTGAAAGAATTAGTAAATTTGAATGATATTTTCAAGTTCACTTATGAAGATGTCATACAAAAAGTTCAATCCATTGATGTGTTCTGGTTTAACGAGAGAAAATTTCCTGCACACATTTTCGAAATAGAATACTCGACGGATTTCAAAAATGCTTTGTTAAAGTTCTTAGAACTTCAGGATTTCAATGTACAGATGTATATTGCTTCATATAAAGAGAGGCAAAGAGAATTTCTATCTAAGATTGAGTTTTCTGGTTTTAAGCCTATAAAAGGAAAAACTCACTTCATAAGTTATGAAGAAGTATCACAATGGCATGCAAAATCCTATGAACTGATGCTAACCGAGAGTAAAATATTGGGCGGTGAATCATGACAGACAAATCACCGAAAAATCCTAACAGAATGGTAATTGAATGTCCATGTGGTAAAGAGTTAACTTTAGACCGTGTTGGCGGTCAATATCGGAATGAATATCGAGGAGAATGCGAGTGTGGCCACAAATGGGTTTTGAACGAAATATCCGAGCTGATGGTGGAAATAGAGAACTGTTAGAGCTATATGTTAAGCATGCCTATAATCCATCATTAACGCTAAAATTAAGAGACCATATTTTGAGGATGCTTAGTCAGATTAAACCTGTAAATTCATTTCCACCCACTCTCCAGCTTTTTAAACCCGAACACATCGAACCCTTCAAGGAATTAGATAAAGTTGGAGAGTTCACGATTGAATTCTTGCTTGTTGCAATAGAACCTGTGGCGATACAGGAAAAAACTAATTATCCAACAGGAACCGTAACTGAAAATTTGTATGAGAATTTTGGAGTTAAAGATAGGTTTTCAGTAATCCAAGGGGCAGTATGGCGAGGTAAAAAGTGAAAGGAGACGCTCTATGCATAAATTCTTTGTTGACTTTGAATTTGCAGGTCATATTGAAGTGGAGGCGGAAACAGCAGAAGAAGCCATAGAGATTGTTGCAGAGAAGATGAGTATTGAAGAACTGGTCGAAAACATTCAGAATTTTAATGTAGGAAGGCATTATGTTGAAAGGATCTGAAGGATATGAAATCTAAAACTACCACAATCATCGGCGACAATTAAAGGTTATTCTAATGGAAGAAGAGTTAGACTTTCTTAAAGAATTTCCAAAAGACGAGAACGAGCTGTATATCGTATATGCTCGTTTTACATTTGATAACCTCTTTCGATTGCTTTTGAAAGCCGATTTTAACCATGAGGATGCCTTGTATTTTATGCTTGCTAATTGCTCATTAAGTGCGATTGTTTTTCAGGAAAGGATTCACAATAAAAAGTATAAAAAACTTTCAACAGAGGATGCATTGCCAGCAGATGAGGCTGCTCGTAGAGCAAAGGTTATTTATGATATGATACAAATAGCACAAGGGAATAACTAAATTTATGATTATTTACAACCTCTATAAACTCTTCAAAGAAGAGATTTACAATGGTTCCAGCGACCTTGTTACGGGGCAGTCGTGGCAGCAGGGAATAGAAGCATAATGGAATAGAGAGGGCTTGATGTTAAAACTCAGAGGGCATCATCTTATATGTCTTCATTTCTTTAGTGGAGAGGGCTATGATGACTCTTTTGTTGAAAATCTCAAGAATGTTCTGAAAAGGGCAGAAGATGAGGAGATAGAGGTCTGTCATGGAGCAGACGATGTATGTAGAAGATGCCCCCATCTAAAAGATTATAAATGTCAATACGATGAACATGCAGATAAAGAGGTAAGAGAGATGGATGAGACAGCATTGAGTCTCCTCAAAGTTAATCCCGACATAAGAGTTAGATGGCAAGAGGTAAAGAAAAAGATTCCAGAGATATTTTCTGAATGGTTTGAAAACTATTGTATGGAATGTGACTGGAAACAGGTGTGTGAGAAGAATCATTTTTATTATGAATTAAAAAGGAGGTAGTCTATGTTTCTCTATCTTATTCAGCATGCAGAGGCAAAGAGGGAAGAGGAAGATTCTTCTCGTCCTCTTTCTGAGAAAGGATGGCAGGACATCAAGAAAGTGGCTTCCTATGCATCCCGACTGAATCTCAAAGTTAGTGAGATAATCCATAGTGGCAAGCTAAGGGCAAAACAGACAGCGGAGGTCTTGGCAGAAAATCTAAAACCAGCCAGAGGCATCAGAGAGACCGATGGACTTGCACCTTTAGATGACCCTAAGATATGGGTAGAACGCCTGAAAGGCGTAACAGATGACACTATGCTTGCAGGCCACCTACCTCATCTCGGGAAACTCGCATCCTTATTACTCTGTGGAGATAAGGATAAAAATATCGTTGCATTTAAAATGGCTGGGATAGTCTGTCTCAAAAGAGACGATGCTGGAGCATGGTCTTTGCAATGGATGCTAACACCTGAAATAGTTCTTTAAAAGGGAGTAGTTATCTATGCCAGGGATTCTTGAGGAAGTAAAAAAGTTAAGAGAAATCTGGGGTGGATTTAGGTCTGCGAGGGTGCTTCTGACTGCGAATAACTACAGGGTATTTGACTACCTCATAAAGCCTTTATCAGTCAGGATACTCTCGAAAAGACTTAATACAGATTTAAGGGCAACTGAGATATTGCTTGATGCACTCACAGGACTTGGTTTTCTAAAGAAAATGAAGGGTAAATATTCAAACTCCCCTATCACATCTAAGTTCATGGTCAGTGGAAGCCCTTATTATCAGGGTGATATTATCAGGCATGCGGATACATTGTGGCAGAACTGGTCAGGACTTGATGAGGTTTTAAAGACAGGAAAACCCAATCGTAAGACATTTGACCATGGGTCATTTATCCTCGGCATGCATAACATTGCATCTTTAAAGGCAAAGGATGTGATGAAGATGATTGGGTTAAAAGGGGTTAAGACTGCACTTGATCTTGGCGGAGGACCAGGCACATATTCAATCGAGATGGCAAAGAGAGGTGTAAATGTAACACTTTTTGATTTCCCTGAGACCATCGAGATTGCAAAGAGGGTCATAAGTAACCCCTCCTTTTTCCTCCCCTTATTTAAGGGGAGGATAGGTGGGGTTAAAGGGGGTGAGGGGGAATTTGAAAGGTCTTTTCGTGGAAAAATAAGCTTTATTCAAGGTGATTTTTTAGTGGATGATTTCGGCTGTGGTTACGATCTTATCTTTATAAGCCAAGTCTTTCATGCATATTCAGAGAGGGATAACCTTCAGTTATTGAGAAAATGTAGAAAGGCATTGAATGATGGTGGGAGGATAGTTATTCAGGATTTTTATATTTCAAAGGACAGAACACATCCTGCACAGAGTGCCCTTTTTTCTGTAAATATGCTTGTTAATACAGAAGGTGGAAGATGCTATTCAGCTGGTGAGATAAAAAGATGGCTTTTGAGGATAGGGTTGAAAGATATAAAAGAGGATTTTATTGACGATTCGGTTTTGATTGAAGGGGTTATGAAATAGTAGTTTTAAGGAGAAACATATGCAAAATATACAGATCTCAAAAATTAATACAATATCAAATTTGCCTCAAATTACCTCACTTTTACTACCTGAAGGCTATGAATTATTACCCAACACTTCAGAACTTTTTGAATTAGAGTTTGCCTTCTATGAATACAAGTTTCTTACTAAAAGTGACATCATTCAAAGAGGAGCATTTTTCAAGAGTGTGGATGGAAAGCCTACCAATCATTATATGATTTGTTCTAACAATAGCCATCTCATCTGGGAAGGAAGATCTGAAATAACCAAATCATACTTTAAAGAAGGAAACTATTCTACAGGTTATGCTACACATGGACTTTTCCCCTACAGGGGCAAATTTCATCCGCAATTAATTAAAGGCGTATTGAATATTCTCAAGATTCAGCCAGGGGATGTTGTTCTTGACCCGATGTGTGGAAGTGGAACGCTAAATGTGGAAGCCAGCATAATAGGTATTGATTCTATCGGTATTGAGAAAAGCCCATTCTGTGTATTGATGAGCAAGGTTAAATATGAGGCGTTAAAGACAAACAAAAATTTATTATCTACAGCATTCAACAATATGAGTAATTATTACAAGATGCTAATACAAAATAAGACATTGCCCCAAGAATTTGATTTTAAAAATGGTTTTGATACAGAAAAGGCCATTACTTTACTTGCTTTTTTAGACGCTATGGGTTATTCAAGAAGATGTTCAAAAAATATAGATATCCTTTTTCCCTCTGTTTTAAAAAGATATGTAGAGCAGATAGGCTCTTTTCTTCAAGCAAGAGATAAACTTAACCTTTGCATTAATGAAGCAAAGTTTGAAATTGGTGATGCAATAAATCTTCCCTTAGAGGATAGTTCAATAGATGCTATCATTACTTCCCCTCCATATTCTTTTGCCATAGATTATGCAGAAAATGATCGGCCACAATTGGAATATTTAGGATATAATGTTCATAAACTTAAAGATGAAATGATTGGTCTAAAAGGAAAGACCAGAAAAGAAAAACTTGCTAATTATTTTGATGATATGAATAAGGTTTTATCGGAGATGTCACGGGTCTTGAAAGTTGGGAAATATGCAGTAATTATAATTGGCTCAAATGATATTCAGACAGGTGGAATAAGGCTTGAGACAAAAGTTGAAGAAATGGCACTGAAAAATGGCTTTGTTATTGACCAGAAAATTGTTAAACCTATAAAAGGTATTCAGAATACAATGAAGGATGAGTATATTTTGTTTTTGAGGAAGGCTAAATGACCATGCATTATCCATCATTAGAAGAAAAATTTAATACTGTAATCTCAAATAACACTTTCTATTTTCAAAATGTAGAGTATGAACAATACTATGAGGGGCATATTTCTTCGATTGCTCAGAATATTTTTCTCCTTAAAAACAGGATAGAAAGAGAAGGGCTAAAGGAGTCTGTTTTGCTTGAACATATTACCGAAATAGAAGATGGGATTGAAGCAATTCTTACAATAACTGGATTCTCTCAGGAAAGCCTGCAACGAATTGTGTCTTTTGTTAGAGCTAAAGGAGATCCAGCCTTATCAAAGCTTGTAAACAAAGAGTTTTGGGCTCCTGAGACCATAATTTCTAATGATTTTAGAGAATGGAATTTTGATAAAATTAAAAGACTGATAAAAGAAAATAAAAAATTTGCCGAAGGTATTGTGAATTTATTCTTCAAGGGTTTGACCATCCCAATAATAAAACAAATTATTCCTCTTTTTGAATTCAAGAAACTTGATATAAACAAGTTCAGTTTCTCAATAGCATCACTTGTAGATACCATAATAAGGTACAAGACAAAAGGCGCTTATAAGGCTGCCAAAGAATGTAATCCTGAGATTGTAATAGAGCAGATTCTTACAGAAAACAAATTAGCTTTTGAAAAAGGAAAGTTCAGGATTCCAGAGGCAGGCAACATTCCGAGAACAATGGATTTTATAATTCCTGACAAGGTGTCTCCAAAGTTGATAATTGAGTGTTCGTATTCCGTTACAACTGCTTCAGGGATGGGAGATAAAGCAAAGACAGAAAATACGGTTGCCGAGTATTTGAAGAAGAATTATCCAAATGTAATTTTTGTTGGTTTTGTGGATGGAATTGGCTGGTGGGTGAGAAGGGGTGACCTGAGACGCATGGTTGAGGCTTATGATTTTGTTTTTACCTTCAGTAAAGATGAACTTGACAGGTTTAAAGGTCTTCTATTGGAGGTCTTTTATGGATAATAGAAAAAATTTTTTTGAGAACTTGGTAAATAAAGTTATTCAAGGAGATTGTTTAAAAGTTATGCAGAAAATACCAGATGATAGTATTGATGTTACCTTTGCTGACCCTCCCTTTAATCTAAAAAAGAAATATAACAGCTATTATGATAAACATGAAGTTGACGAGTATCTTTCCTGGTGCAAAGAATGGCTATATGAGATGGTTCGTATCACCAGGCCTACAGGTTCAATTTTTGTTCACAATATTCCAAAATGGCTGATCTATTTCGGCTCATATTTGAACGAAATTGCTCTCTTTCGGCACTGGATTGCTTGGGATGCCATGGGTCCGCCGCTTGGCAGGACGCTTCTACCTAATCATTATGGAATCTTATATTATGTTAAATCTGATAAATTCAAATTTTATGATATCAGAATGTTCCATAAGCGTTGTAGAGTTTGCCATTATGTCTTACAGGACTATGGTGGTAAAAAAAGCCAGATGCACCCATTTGGACCGCTTGTATCCGATGTATGGACTGATATTCACAGAATCAGGCATAAAATAAGGAGGGATGAGCATCCATGCCAATTACCATTACATCTTCTGGAAAGATTATTGCTCATGAGCAGTGATGAAGGAGATATTGTGCTTGATCCATTTATTGGAACGGGGACAACTGCAATTGCAGCTAAAAAATTAGGAAGAAAGTTTATAGGTATTGATATTGACCCAAGGTATGTAGAAATATCGAATAGAAAGTTAGAACAAGCAGTGCCGACAGTAATAAATGGATGTTATGTTAGTATTTTTCTCGATGACATAATAACAATAAGAAACAGGGATTGGGACAAGATTAAAGATGCTTTCATTATTCCACAGGACCCTTTGGAATTAGAAAAGAGAGAAATCTGTTTGTTTCATAAAAATATAAAAACAATAAAAGAAGTGGCAGGAAGAATACAGAGCAACTTATTTATATAATTCTTCACAGCAATTAAAAGAAAGCTTTAATGCATCCAATAAAACTTATTAAAGAAAAACGTAAAACCCATGTTCTCAAGCCCCCTGCCTTCGGGTGTTTCAGGCGTCTGCCTGCTGTAAACATCACGAGGGGTTGTGCACATTCCTGTGTCTATTGTTATGCAAGAGGGTTTTCTGATGCACCTCCAAAAGGAAAGGTTCATCTGTACGAAAATCTCCCTGAGTTATTAGAAAGAGAACTTGAGAGAAAGGCAAAGAGGGGGAGATTCCCCGAATGGGTTACTTTCAGCACTGCGTCAGACGCATTTCAGGGAATCGATGAGGTTATGGATATAACATATAGCGCTATGAAAATGCTCCTCGAGAGAGGTATAGGCATATCATTTCTCACGAAGGGAGTTGTGCCAAGAGAGACGATAGATCTCCTCAGAAAATATCCCACAAAGGTCAAGGCAAGGATAGGCGTTGTCTCTTTCAGTGAGGATTACAGAAGGCTTTTTGAGCCATTCTCTGCACCTGTAATAAGGAGACTTGCTGTCCTCCATGAGCTCATAGAGGCAGGTATTGATGTATCTGTGAGGATTGACCCTATAATACCAAAAGTCTCAGGCTCTGAGGAATGGGCTGAACATCTGATAAAGAGATTAAAGGTAGCAGGTGTTAAAAATATCTCCATAAGTCATCTCGTGATGCGGTTATCAATTATGAATCATCTTATGAAGGAACTTCCCGTAAAACTGGCAAGGGATTTGCTCAGGCTTTATGACGGTCAACCTTGGCAGAGGGTAATCACCTCTGCCAGAACGAGACTCCTACCAAAGGAGCTGAGATTGTCCCAATACAATATGATAAAAGATATCTCAAAGAGATATGGCGTAGAGTGTTACATCTGTGGATGCAAAAACCCTGATCTACCATGGGAATTCTGTAATCCATGGGTCGAGAAAGAGGTTAGCCCCCAGTTGTGTTTATTTGAAAGGGAATTACCATGCGTCTTGGAATCTTAGGTGGAACTTTTAATCCGATACATTACGGTCATCTCAGACCTGCAGAGGAGATAAGGGAGAGGCTCGTGCTTGATAAGGTGCTTTTTATTCCCTCGGCGAGACCACCTCATAAAGGTAGTGTTCTTGTAAAGCCTGAGCACCGTTTGAGGATGGTAGAGATAGCAATAAAAGGAAATCCACACTTTGAGGTCTCTTCAGTCGAACTTGAGAGAAAGGAGAAATCATATACAGTAAAGACCCTTGAAGAACTGCTTGAAGAATATGGTAAAGAGATGGATTTTTTCTTTATCCTCGGTATAGATTCATTTCTCGAACTACCGACATGGATGGAACCCGAGAGGCTATTTACACTAACGAACTTTGTGATAACATCCAGACCTCCCCTGGAGTTTTATGCGCTCAAGGAATCGCCCTATCTCAAGGATATCAGTAAATCTCCACTGCGAGAGATTGACGAAGGGAAAATATTGAGTCATTCTATTAAACTCGGGACAGGCAAGAGGGTATATATGGAAAGGGTATCGATGCTTGAAATATCCTCTACAGAGATAAGAAGATATATTAATGTCCGAAAAAGCATTAAATATCTCTTGCCAGAAGAGGTAGAGTTGTATATAATTGCAGAAAATCTCTATAAATAAGTTCAGTGATTTAGTGATACATGTTTCAAGAGTTAATTCATTATATTACTAACTCACTGTAGTTTTCTGTTTTTCTGGAGGTTGGTTGGAAATAGACTCATTGGAAATAGACTCAAAAGATAAAGCGGTATTGTCAGCCACAGTTGCCGAGGGTAAGAAAGCAAAAGATGTAATAATACTTAATATACATGGACTTACCACGATTGCTGATTATTTCTTGATATGTTCTGGAGAAAGCACAAGGCAGGTAAAGGCGATTGCAGATGCAATTGAAGAGGCTCTTTCAAAGAAAAGGAGTTTTCCCTCTCATATAGAGGGACTTAAGGAGGCAAAGTGGGTTCTTATGGATTATGGTGACCTTATAGTTCATATATTTGATCGTGAGACTCGTCATTATTATGAACTTGAAAGACTATGGGGGGATGCCTCTCTTGTAGAGATACAGGATACGAGGAAGAGAGGTTAACACAATGGCACGGTTTATATTCTTTCTTTTTATATTGGTGCTGGTTGTTATAGGGTATATGGCTAATATAAACAGAGATACCGTTGTTGTTAACCTTACACCAAAGTTATCTTATGAGATATCAACGATAGGTTTAATAGTGTCGTCTCTTGGACTTGGCGCTCTCCTTGTGGCAATCGTTTTTGCTGTCAGAGATACAAGGCGATATTTCCTCAATTTAAAAGCATCGAGGATCCAGAGACGGGAATCAAGAATACATGAGCTATATTCTAAAGGTACAGATTCTATGCTTGCAAGAAAATATTCAGAGGCAAAGACCTATTTCTCCAGAATACTCGAACAGGATCCACACCATGTAGAATCCCTCTTAAAGCTTGGTACCCTGTATTTAAAGGAAGGGAATCTTAAAGAGGCTATCCGTCTTCACCATAAGGCAAGGGATATTGCCAGAGAGAGTATAGAGACATTATTTGCAATTGAGGCGGATTACGAAGATGCAAATCGCTGGGAGGATGCCATTGAAATCCTTAATGATATACTGAACCTCGATGATTGCAATATAACTGCACTTTATAAAATGAGGGATATCTATCAGAGACTCGGCAGGTGGGAAGAGGCAAAAGATACTCAGCATAGAATTGTAAGGAGATGTAAACTTCCTGAGGACGAAAAGGAGACAGAATATCGCCGACTTATAGGCTTTAAATACGAATTCGCAAGGTCACTGCTCGAAGGCGGAGATCGCGAAAAGGCAAAGAGGATATTCAAAGCGATATTAAGACTCGATAAAGACTTCATTCCTGCATATTTAGGACTTAGTGAGATATATTTGCTGGATGGAGATGAATCAGATGCCATATCTCTCTGGGAAAGGGCATATGAACAGACAGCTTCAACAGTAATCCTGCTGAGGATTGAGGACCATTATCTCAATATGGAAGAACCTGAGAAGATAATTGAATTTTACAGGCGCGCACTCTTAAAGGATGCAAAGAACCTTATCCTAAACTTCTTTCTTGGCAAGCTATATTACAGATTAGAGATGATAGATGATGCAGAAGAGATACTTTCTTCGATAGAGGCTGATATCCCTGAATTGCACAAACTTTTAGGAAACATCTACCTGAGGCGCGGTATGCCAGAGATGGCGGTAAATTCATTTAAATCTGCCTTAAGATTCAAGAAGCTTGTGGTTGTGCCATATACATGTTCAAATTGTGGTTATCAATCAGTAAACTGGTCGGGAAGGTGTCCTAATTGTGGCAGATGGAATACCTTTGAGATTACTCTTTCGCCACAAAAACCACAAACGGGGTACCCCAAAAAATCAAATGATTTTTTGGGGGCCTCAATCTATAAGTCATGACCTACAGACCTGTCATCCTTGTTGTCCTTGACGGCTGGGGTAATAACACAAAAATCGAAGGGAATGCAATCGCGCTATCAAATATTCCCTTCTATAATTCAATCCTGAAGTACCCTGTATCTGAGCTTGACGCATCTGGAGAGGCTGTAGGATTGCCAGAAGGTCAGATGGGGAACTCAGAAGTAGGTCACCTCAATCTCGGTGCAGGAAGAATTGTGTATCAAGACTACACGAGGATAAACAGGGCTATAAAAAATAGAGATTTTTTTAATAATGAAGCTCTGCTTTCAGCGATGAGGACATCAAAAGATAATGGTTCTGCTCTTCACCTTATGGGGCTTCTCTCAGATGGTGGGGTGCACAGCCATATAGACCATCTGATAGCTCTCCTTGATATGGCAAAGGAGAATAGTCTCTCTAAGGTATTTGTTCATGCCTTCCTTGATGGAAGAGATACACCGCCATCGAGCGCCTTATCTTTTATCAAAAAGCTCCTCGAACATATGGCAGATGGACGGACAGGGGAAATTGGAACAATCATGGGACGGTATTATGCTATGGATAGAGATAAAAGATGGGAAAGGGTTAAAATGGCTTATGATGCAATAGTGCTCGGAGAAGGAAGGATACGTCGTTTTGAGGATGAGGCAATCGAGTATGGCTACTCACATGGAGAGACGGACGAGTTTATTTTTCCCTCTGTAATCACTACAACGGATGGTAAACCAAGAGGAATAATATCAGATGGTGATGCGGTAATATTCTTCAATTTCAGGGCAGACAGAGCAAGAGAACTTACGAGGGCACTGACCGAAAAGGAGTTCGATGGATTTCAGAGGGGTAATATCCCGAATCTTAGCAGATTTGTAACAATGACCTCATACGATGAGAGATTTACGCATCCTGTAGCGTTCCCTCCAGAGGTGTTATCGAGTATATTTGCTGAGGTCATAAGCAGACATGGACTGAAGCAATTGAGGATCGCAGAGACAGAAAAGTATGCCCATGTTACCTATTTCTTTAATGGCGGTGAAGAGGTTTCTTTTGAGGGAGAAGACAGATGTCTTATACCCTCTCCGAGGAATGTGTCGACTTATGATAAAAAACCTGAGATGAGTGCATTAGAGGTCACAGATGAAGTGGTAAAACGGATAGAATCAAGGCAGTATGATTTTATCTTACTTAATTATGCCAATCCTGATATGGTAGGGCACACAGGCTCACTACAGGCAGCAATAGCAGCATGTGAGGCAATAGATAAGTGTTTACAAAGGGTAGTTACTGCGGTAGAAAATATTGGGGGGATTGCAATAATTACATCCGATCATGGAAACTGCGAGGAAATGATTGATAAAATAACCGGTGAACCCCATACCGCACATACCACAAATCCTGTGCCATTCATCCTGCTTAAAAAGGGGGTGCGATTGAGGGGAAAGGGCATCTTAGCAGATGTTGCACCTACTATACTTGAGATTATGGGGCTTGATAAACCATTAGAGATGAGTGGGGAATCTCTGATAATGAGGATTAAGGGGTAAGGATTAAGCGGCAAGGATGGGAGGATTAAAGATTTTTTATAGGATGCTTGATTTCCTATATCCAAGGTATTGTTCTCTCTGTGGCAGATCTATGAAAGATACTCAAGGTTTATGCAAAGAATGTCTGGACTCCATAAAGGTGTTTTCACCACCGACATGCCCTCGCTGCGGGATACCATTTTCATCAAAGGAGACGCTGAGTAAGAGTCCACAACATATCTGTGGTGAATGCAGGGTTTCTCCACCACCCTTTGATATCGCTTATTCTGTTGGTCCATACGAAGGAACTATGGCAGAGGCGATCCATAAGTTCAAATATAGTAAAAAAAGAAGCCTTGGCAGTATCCTTGGTGGATTATTATATGAATATCTGAGCAGTTCTCCTTTCTCTTCACTTTTCACTTTTCACTCTTCACTGTTATTAGTCCCTGTGCCACTTCACCCAGAAAGATTGAGGGAAAGAGAGTTCAATCAATCCACACTCCTGGCAAAGGAGTTAAGCAAAGGACTCTCAATACCTATGATGATAGATAATCTCTTCAGGATTCGCAATACAAGAGCACAGATAGGACTTGAAGTAGATGAAAGAAAAAGGAATATGAAGGGTGCCTTTTCTTTAAAGAAACCTCTTTCAGTGGAAGGGAAGACAGTTCTGCTTATTGATGATGTCTATACAACAGGTTCAACCATTAAAGAATGCACAAGAGTATTAAAAAGGGCAGGTGCAGAAAGCGTGTATGCAGTTACGCTTGCAAGGACAGTATAACCGAATTAGTGCTGAGTGCTGAAGGGATGAAGTATGGAGGTACAATGTTTAAGATCTTAAAGAAGGAAGAGTTATCAGATGCAGTAACCTTATTTGAGATTGATGCGAAAGATATTGCAAAGAAGTCTAAGCCAGGCAATTTTTTAATCCTTAGAATCCATGAAGAAGGAGAGAGGATACCTTTAACTATTGCTGATTTCGATAGGGACAGAGGAACCTTAACTACCGTCTTTCAGAAGGTTGGTAAGACAACCTATCACCTGGGGACATTAAATGAAGGTGATTTTATATCTGATGTCATTGGCCCACTCGGCTTGCCTTCCCATATAGAAAATTTCGGGAAAGTCGTCTGTGTAGGTGGAGGGGTCGGGATTGCACCTATATATCCAATAACAAGAGGATTGAAAGAGGCTGGCAACAAAATTTTTTCAATTATAGGTGTAAGGACAAAAAATCTCCTTTTCTGGGAAGAAAAGATGCGAAATGTATCAGATGAATTAATTGTCACGACAGATGATGGCTCTTATGGCAGGAAGGGAGTTGTAACTGTTCCTCTCGATGAGACCCTGAACAAAGATAAAGTAGATTTAGTAGTTGCTATCGGTCCTGCTATTATGATGAAGTTCGTATGTAAGACAACAGAAAAATACAATGTAAAAACAATAGTTAGTTTAAATTCAATCATGGTTGATGGAACAGGAATGTGTGGTGCTTGTAGGATAGAGGTGGGGGGAGAGACAAAGTTCGCTTGTGTTGATGGTCCTGAATTTGATGGTCACAAGGTTGATTTTGATTTGCTTATGAAAAGACAGCAGATGTATCTTGATGAAGAAAGGATAGCCATGGAAAGGCATATGGAAAGGTATAGAGAAAAAGTAGGGATTTAATATGGAAGAGAAGAAAGAGGAGAAAAAACCAAAAAATAGAGTAAATATGAGAGAGCAAGACTCTCTTATAAGAGTCAGGAATTTTGATGAGGTTCCTTATGGATATTCTCCTGAAGAGGCAGTCGAGGAGGCAGTCAGATGTTTACAATGCAAGAGACCTGCCTGTAAAGATGGCTGCCCTGTGGAGGTGGATATACCTGGATTTATAACTCTGATTAAAGAGGGGGAATTCTTAGAGGCATGCTATAAGGTTAAGGAAAAAAATGCATTGCCTGCCGTCTGTGGAAGGGTCTGCCCTCAGGAGATTCAATGTGAGACTTTATGTATTGTAGGGAAAAAGGGTGAGCCTGTTGCAATTGGGAATCTGGAAAGATTTGTTGCCGATTACGAGGCAGAGAAAGGCGAGATTAAGATTCCTGAGAGACCAAAGACTACCGGTAGAAAAGTAGCCATAATAGGTTCAGGACCTGGTGGTTTAACCTGTGCAGCTGACCTTGCAAAGTCTGGGCATGAGGTTACCATATTTGAGGCGTTACACAAACCAGGTGGGGTATTAATCTATGGCATACCAGAATTCAGACTTCCAAAGGTAATCGTGGAAAGGGAGGTTGAATATATAAAAAAGTTAGGGGTTGAAATCGTACTTGATGCAGTGATTGGAAAACTCTATACGGTTGATGAGTTATTAAATGATCAACGGTACGATGCCTGTTTTGTTTGTATAGGCGCGGGTTTGCCTATATTTCTGGGAATACCAGGGGAAAATCTAAATGGTGTTTACTCTGCAAATGAATTTTTAACAAGGGCTAATCTCATGAAGGCATATTTCTTTCCTGAATATGATACTCCGATAAAAAGAGGCAAGAAAGCTGCTGTATTTGGCGGTGGAAATGTAGCTATGGATGCAGCAAGAGTAGCCTTAAGACTTGGTGCAGAAAAAGTCTATCTTGTATACAGGCGTTCTGAAGCTGAGATGCCAGCAAGGAAGGCAGAAATCCATCATGCACATGAGGAAGGAATAGAATTTGTACTCTTAACAAATCCTATAAGATTTATTGATGATGGTAAAGGAAATGTCTGTGGGGTTGAATGCATAAGAATGGAGCTGGGGGAACCTGATGAATCAGGCAGGAGAAGACCCATTCCTATAAAGGGCAGTGAATTTCAGATTGAAATAGATGTAGCAATACCTGCAATCGGGACAAGGGCAAATCCGCTATTAACGAAAACTATGCCGGATTTAAAATTGAACAAGAGGGGTTATATTATAGCCGAAGAGGCGACAGGCATGACCTCTAAAAGAGGCGTCTTTGCGGGTGGAGATATAGTTACAGGCGCTGCAACAGTTATCCTGGCTATGGGAGCAGGGAGAAAAGCAGCAAATGCGATTAATGAGTATTTTAAATGGAAATACTGGGACACCAGTAATTTTACAAGAATGGAGAAAATCTTTTATGCAACACTCTGATTATGTCCCTTTACATCTCCATACGGAGTATAGCCTTCTCGATGGAGCCATAAGGATAGACCAGTTATTTGAAAGGGCTGTAGAGTTCAAATTCCCTGCAGTTGCAATAACAGACCATGGAAATCTTTTTGGTGTAATTGAATTTTACAGAAAGGCTGTAAGAGCGGGGATAAAACCTATTATTGGTTGTGAGGTCTATATAGCCCCGGAAAGTAGATTTGAAAAGAATACTCATGGGATATCTGAGGCATCTTACCATCTCATCTTGCTTGCATCAAACAACGATGCTTACAAGAACCTCATGAAACTCGTAAGCATCGGCTATCTTGAAGGTTTTTATTACAGACCGAAAATAGACAAAGATGTTCTGTCGCAGCATAGTGGAGGGCTGGTCGGTCTTTCTGCCTGTATGAAAGGAGAGATTCCATTCCTGTTAGAAAAAGGTCAGGCTGATAGTGCTCGAAAGATAGCCCTTGAGTATAAAAGAATCTTTGGTGCAGGGAATTTCTACCTTGAGATACAGGATAATGAGCTTCCTGAACAGAAACGGGTAAATCGCCTTTTAATAGAACTTGGAGAGGAACTTCATATCCCGATTGTAGCCACAGGTGACTGTCATTATCTATACAAAAATGAGGCAAGGGCACACGATATACTATTATGTATACAAACAGGTAAGAATCTGAAGGACACAGATAGACTTCAGTTTGGCTCAGAGGGCTTTTATTTTAAATCGCCAGAAGAGATCAAGGATGCATTTAAAGATATACCTCAGGCTATAAGAAACACAATCGAAATCGCCGAAAAATGTAATGTAGATATTAAATTTGGAGAGGACCACCTGCCTCAATATAATGTTCCTGAGGGCTATAATTCAGATACATATCTTTATGAACTGGCATTCAGGGGTCTCGAGACCCGTTTCTCAGAAATGCAGACAGCAGGTTATCATATAGATACAGAAAAGTACAGGGAAAGGCTGATAGAAGAACTCGATATAATAAAGAAGATGCGATTTCCTGGTTATTTCCTTGTTGTTAACGACTTTGTACAGTATGCAAAGAGTTATAACATCCCTGTTGGACCAGGAAGGGGTTCTGCAGCAGGCAGCCTTGTTGCCTACGCCCTCGGTATTACAGAGATAGACCCTATTAAATATGGCTTACTCTTTGAAAGGTTCCTTAACCCTGAGAGGGTCAGTATGCCTGATATTGATGTTGATTTTTGCATGGATAGACGGGATCAGGTCATTGAATATGTAAGCAGAAAATATGGTAAGGACCATGTTACACAGATAATTACATTTGGTACAATGGCAGCAAGGGGTGTCATCAGAGATGTGGGACGGGTTCTTGAGATTCCATACGCAGAGGTGGATAAGATTGCAAAACTTATACCGAATGTACTGAATATTACTCTCAAAGAGGCATTATCTTCTGAACCACGACTTGCAGAACTCTACGAGGGTAATGATAAGGTCAGGGAATTAATCGATATCGCTATGTCACTTGAGGGGTTAGCCCGCCATGCATCAACGCACGCCGCTGGTGTAGTAATCTCACGGGAGCCACTCACAGAATATATGCCACTTTATAAAAACCCGAATGAAGATGTAATCACAAGCCAGTATGATATGTCCGCTATAGAGAAAATAGGGTTGGTAAAGTTTGATTTTCTGGGACTTAAAACCCTTACAGTTATTGATATGGCTGAGAGGTTGATAAGAGAGCGAAGTCCTGAGTTGATGGATTTTTCAATTAAGTCTATCCAGATGGATGATGAAAAGACATTTGCGCTACTTTCCTCGGGAAATACCACTGGTATCTTCCAGCTCGAATCCGCAGGTATGAGAGATCTGCTGGCAAAGCTCCATCCAGAAAGATTCGATGATCTGATTGCATTAGTTGCACTTTATAGACCCGGACCATTAGGAAGTGGCATGGTAGATGACTTTATCAAGAGAAAAAGAGGCATAATCCCTATCAAATATGAGCTTCCACTGTTAGAAGATATACTGAAAGAGACTTATGGTGTCATACTTTACCAGGAGCAGGTGATGAGGATAGCAAATACATTGGCAGGGTTTACTCTCGGGGAGGCAGATATACTAAGAAGGGCTATGGGAAAGAAGAAGCCTGAGGAGATGGAAAAACAGAAAAAACGTTTCATCGAGGGCGCAAGGTCACATGGAATCACAGTAAAAAAGGCAGAGAGGATTTTCGACCTTATGGCGTATTTTGCAGGTTATGGTTTCAATAAATCCCACAGTGCTGCCTATGCCCTTATAGCATATCAGACCGCCTATCTAAAGGCTCACTACCCTGTTGAGTTCATGGCTGCACTTCTAAGCAGCGATATGGGAAATACCGACAAGATCGTTAGATTTATAACAGAATGTAAGGAAATGGACATAGATATTCTTCCACCCGATATAAATGAAAGTGGCAAGGATTTTACGGTAGTAGGGAAGGCGATACGATTCGGACTTGCTGCTGTGAAGAATGTAGGAGTTTCGGCAATAGAATCTATCATCTCAGCAAGGGAAAAATCGGGTAGGTTTACATCTCTACTTGACTTCTGTCTTAAGGTTGACCTGCGTAAAGTAAACAGAAAGGTAATCGAATCCTTAATAAAGTGTGGTGCATTTGACTCCTTAGGTATTAAGAGGTCACAACTTTCCATAATGTTAGACTCTGCACTGGATACAGCAAACAAGAGGCAAAAAGACAGGATACAGGGTCAGGTCAGTATATTCGATTTCTCCGAAGGTAAAGAATCAACAGTTGAGTCACTACCTGACATTCCTGAATGGAGTGAACATCAACTCTTATCCTTTGAAAAAGAAACGCTTGGTTTCTATATAACCGGACATCCTCTCAATCGATTTGAAGGTGAATTAAAGAGATTTTCCACTCTGAAGACATCTGATTTACAGGATGTTCCTGATAAAAGTGAAGTCACAATATGTGGTATTGTTACTGCCATAAAAAAGATGACGACCAAGAAAACGGCTGAAAAAATGGCAACCTTTACGATCGAAGATCTCTACGGGACAGCAGAGGTAATTGTTTTTCCAGATCTTTACAGGAGTCATGCCCACTACTTGAGTTCAGATTTTCCGATACTTATAACCGGTGAAATCGATAAGACAGAGAATGGATATAAGATAAAGGCAAAGAAGATAGCCCCCCTTTCAGAGATAAGATCAGAAGACAGAACGTCTCGACTGAGCTCGACGAAGTCACAGAGCACAGAGGACAGAAGACAGAAGACAGAATACAGAGCACAGAAGACAGAAGACAGAACACAGATTACAGATGGGTTTCCCTCTCAGGTTGAACTCAGGATTTACTCAACAGGAATGACAGAGGATGATCTGATTAAACTTAAAGATATATTACTCAAACATAAGGGAAACTGCCCACTTTCCCTGAGGATAATTGCACCAAATCACAATGAATCACTGATCGCTGTGGGCGATTCACTGAAGGTGATTCCTTCAGATTCTATGATCTCAGAGGTAGAAGATCTGCTTGGCAAGGGCACGGTGGCTCTTATATAAGTACAGGAGAAGTCAATGACTCTATATTATTTAAGTTTTGAACAGCCGTTAGCTGATATTGAGAAACGAATAGAAGACCTTAAACGGCTTACCAATGGAAAGAAAGGAGAATATACTCTTGAATTAGAAAGGCTCAGGGAGAGTGCTGATAGGTTGAAAAGGGAAATTTACTCTAATCTGACACCCTGGCAGAAGACCCAGATAGCCCGCCATCCCTATAGGCCATATACACTTGATTACATAAACCTCATTGCAGAAGATTTTATAGAGGTTCACGGTGATAGAGGTTTTTCAGACGACCCTTCTATTGTTACAGGATATGGATGGTTTGAAAAGACGTCAGTTATGTTCATTGGACATCAAAAAGGAAGAGGCACAAGAGAAAGGATATATAGAAACTTCGGGCAACCCCATCCCGAAGGTTATAGAAAAGCATTAAGGATAATGAAATTAGCATCAAAGTTTAAAAAACCGATTATTACCCTCATTGATACCCCTGGGGCTTATCCTGGTATTGGAGCAGAGGAAAGAGGTCAGGGAGAAGCTATAGCAAGGAATCTTTTTGAGATGTCGATGCTGAAGGTACCAATCGTTGTTTGTATAATAGGAGAAGGTGGAAGTGGTGGTGCATTAGCGCTTGGTGTAGGAGATAGGATATTAATGCTTGAGCATGCAATATACTCTGTAATTTCTCCTGAAGGATGTGCAGCAATACTCTGGAAAAAAGAGAATGGTTTTACCCCAGATACATCTGAAATAAACAAGGCTGCGGAATCACTCAAGATAACAGCACAGGACCTCTTACAACTGGGGATTATAGATGAGATAGTTGACGAGCCATTAGGAGGAGCCCATAGAGACATGCAGACATCTGCAAAAAACCTTGCACAGGCAATAAAAAGAAATCTAAAAGAGCTTCTTACTCTCTCTCCGGATGAACTCGTCAACAAAAGATACGAACGACTCAAGAAGATTGGAGCATTTGAGGCTGAGATTTAAGGCAAGTATCTCTATACTTACTCATCCCTGTTCCTGCAGGTATAAGTCGTCCCATAATGACATTTTCCTTGAGCCCCAGCAACTCATCGATAGCCCCGCTGACAGCCGCCTCTGTTAATACCCTTGTAGTTTCCTGAAATGAAGCAGCGGATATAAAGCTGTCTGTAGTCAGAGATGCCTTGGTAATACCTAAAAGTATTGGCTTACCTATAGCAGGCTTTTTGCCTTCCTTGATAGCTCGTTCATTCTCATTGGCAAACTGGAACCTGTCAACCTGCTCCCCGATAAGAAAGTTTGTATCTCCTGGATCTTCTATCTTTACCTTTCTAAGCATCTGTCTGACAATTACCTCTATATGTTTATCGTTAATCGAAACACCCTGCAGCCTGTATACCTGCTGAACCTCGTCAACAAGATACTTTTGAAGATCTTTTGGCCCGAGTACATCAAGGATGTCATGGGGATTTACAGAACCATCCATTAAGGGCTCCCCTGCTTTCACCCAGTCTCCATCATGAACATTTACATGTTTACCCTTTGGTATAAGATATTCTCTCTCATCACCCATGCCATTCTTGATTATTATTCGCCTCATTCCCTTTATAAAGCCTGCATATTCTACAACACCATCTATTTCGCTGATGATTGCCTGTTCCTTTGGTTTCCGTGCCTCAAACAATTCTGCCACTCTCGGGAGTCCTCCTGTTATATCTTTTGTCTTTGTCGTCTCCCTGGGAATCTTTGCAAGCACATCTCCTGGATATACCACATCTCCCCTCTCAACAAGTATGTGTGCGCCAGCAGGAAGCAGATATCTGGCAGGATTATTTGTTAGAGGTATCTTGAGTGTTCTGTTGTGGTCATCTTTTATTGAGACCCTTGGTCTCATGTTTGATGGATAATCTATAATAACCTTTCTTGACAATCCTGTAACCTCGTCCACTTCTTCCTTCATGGTTGTTCCCTCGATTATGTCACCGAGTGCAATCTTTCCTCCCACCTCTGTAAGTATAGGAGAAGAGTAAGGATCCCACTCTACTAACCGTTGTCCAGGTTCAACCTTCTGTCCATCTTCGACCTTTAGTTTTGCACCGTAAAGCACTGAATATTTTTCCTTTTCTCTACCGACCTCATCAACAACTGCGAGACTTCCGTTTCGGTTCATGATAACCCTGTCACCCTCTTTGCTTACGACTGTATTGAGATTTATATATTTAATTTTCCCTGCATTTTTGACTTCAAGTACGGTCTGTTCTACTACTTTGCTTGCTGTACCCCCTATGTGGAATGTTCTCATTGTAAGTTGTGTTCCTGGTTCACCTATAGACTGTGCCGCAATTATTCCTATTGCTTCACCTACCTCTACTATCTTTCCACGAGCCAGGTCCCTTCCATAACACTTTGCACAAACACCCCTCCTTGACTGACATGTAAGCACTGAGCGTATCTTTACCCTGTCTATGCCTGACTCTATTATCTTCTTCTGAATCTTTTCATCTATCTCATGATCCTTCTTTATGATCAGCTCTTTTGTTATCGGATCGCGGATCTCTTCTGATGAAATCCTACCAAGTATCCTCTCTTCAAGTGGTTCTATGATCTCACCACCCTCTACAAGTGAGCTAACATATATGCCGTCAGGTGTGCCACAGTCATTTTCGGTAACGATAACATCCTGTGATACATCCACAAGTCTCCTCGTAAGATACCCGGAATTCGCTGTCTTAAGAGCAGTATCTGCCAATCCCTTTCTCGCACCATGGGTTGATATAAAATACTGCAGGACTGTGAGTCCTTCACGGAAATTTGCTGTAATTGGTGTTTCGATAATCTCACCCGAGGGTTTTGCCATGAGTCCTCTCATCCCTGCTAATTGTCTTATTTGAGCTGTACTGCCTCTTGCACCCGAATCTGCCATCATGAATATACTGTTAAACGAACGCCTCTCTTTAAGTTCTTCTTCTTTTATCTTCTTGCCATCTTCGGCTCCAAGCTCTGCCATCATCTCATCGGCAATCCGCTCTGTAACTTCTGCCCATATGTCTATAACCTTGTTATAGCGTTCACCGTTTGTTATCAAGCCATCGGCATACTGTTTTTGAACTTCTCTAACTTCTTTTTCTGCTTCTCTGATGATATCAGCCTTCCTTAATGGTATATGCATATCATTTATACAGATAGATGTGCCTGACTTTGTTGCATATTCAAATCCTATCTTCTCAACCTTATCGAGCAGAATAACCGTTTCCTTATGCCCTTTTTCTCTGTAAACATAATCTATGAGTTTCGTAATTTCCTTTTTATTCAGTTCTTTATTTACCAGAGAGAAAGGTATCCCTTCCGGAAGAATCTCACTGAATATCACCCTTCCAACAGATGTCTCAACTATCTTTCCATCTATGCGGACTTTTATGGATGCATGCAATTCTACCTTGTTGGCATCATAAGCAATCCTTACCTCTTCAGGGTTAGAGAATACCTTACCTTCGCCGGCGGCGCCCTTCTTTACCTTTGCCATGTAGTAGCATCCCAAGACCATATCCTGAGATGGAATTGCGATAGGCTTTCCATTAGCAGGCGAAAGGATATTGTTTATAGACATCATCAATACTCTTACTTCTATCTGTGCCTCGATAGAAAGAGGGATATGAACTGCCATCTGATCACCATCGAAATCTGCATTGTAGGCAGCGCATACAAGAGGATGTAGTTTTATTGCTTTTCCTTCAACCAGTACTGGATCGAATGCCTGGATACCCAGTCTGTGGAGTGTGGGTGCCCTGTTTAGAAGCACAGGGTGCTCCTTTATCACCTCGTCAAGGACATCCCATACCTCATCCTTTTCAGCCTCTACCATCTTTTTAGCAGCCTTTATTGTGGTAACATAACCTTTTTCTTCGAGCTTATTGAAGATGAATGGCTTAAATAGTTCAAGTGCCATCTTTTTAGGTAATCCACACTGATGTAATTTAAGCTCTGGACCAACTACTATAACCGATCTACCGGAGTAATCAACCCTCTTTCCAAGTAAATTCTGCCGGAATCTTCCCTGCTTACCTTTCAGCATATCACTCAAGGACTTGAGTGGTCTCTTGCTTGCACCGCGAAGTATCCTTCCCCTTCTACCATTATCAAATAGCGCATCTACAGCCTCCTGCAGCATCCTCTTTTCATTTCTAATAATAACAGTTGGCGCCTTGAGCTCTTCAAGCCTCTTAAGCCTGTTATTTCTGTTTATCACTCTCCTGTAAAGGTCGTTAAGGTCAGAGGTTGCAAACCTCCCACCTTCAAGAGGTACAAGGGGTCTCAGTTCTGGTGGAAGTACTGGTATCACATCAAGTATCATCCATTCAGGTTTATTACCAGATTTTCTGAATGCCTCAACTATCCTTAGCCTCTTTGTGAGCTTCTTCTTGGTTGCAAGTGATGTAGTATTGCCAGCCTTTTTTCTCAGGTCTTCGGCTAATCTATCGATGTCAACCTTTTTGAGCAGCTCTTTTATCGCTTCGGCACCTATACCAGCCTTTAATCGATCGCCGTGTTCAGAAAGGAGTTTTCTATATCTGTCTTCGGTTATAAGTTCCTTTTCTTTTAAAGGCGTATCACCTGGGTCAATAATGACATAAGACTCAAAATACAGTATCTTCTCCAGTTGTCTCAGAGTCATATCAAGTAACATCCCTATCCGACTTGGAATTCCTTTAAAAAACCATATATGAGCGACAGGGCTTACAAGCTCTATGTGCCCCAATCTTTCTCTCCTGACTTTTGATTGTATGACTTCGACTCCACATTTATCACAGACAACCCCTCTGTGTTTCATCCTTTTGTATTTCCCGCATAGGCATTCCCAATCCTTGATAGGTCCAAATATCTTTGCACAGAAAAGACCATCGCGCTCTGGCTTCAAGGTGCGATAGTTGATAGTCTCAGGCTTCTTAACCTCTCCATGCGACCATTCTCTTATCTTCTCAGGAGAGGCAATTTTTATCCTGATAGCATCAAACTCTATTAAGTCCTTTGGTTTTTCGAAGATGCTATGTATGTCTTTCAATTTAAACCTCCACTTTATGAGTCATTGACTCAGGTGCTCTTTTTTCCAAGAAGCTCTACATCCAGACACAGGCTCTGGAGTTCTTTTATGAGGACATTAAAGGACTCAGGTATACCTGGCTCAAGAGTATTTTCGCCTTTCACGATAGCCTCGTACATCCGTGCCCTCCCAGATACATCATCAGACTTTACTGTAAGAAACTCTTGAAGTGTATATGCTGCACCATATGCCTGAAGAGCCCACACCTCCATTTCTCCAAGCCTCTGTCCTCCAAATTGAGCCTTACCACCTAAAGGCTGCTGTGTCACCAGTGAGTAGGGACCAATAGATCTTGCGTGTATCTTGTCCTCAACGAGATGGTGAAGTTTCATAATATACATATATCCTACTGTTACAGGTTTATCAAAAGGCCCACCTGTTTTACCATCGTATAATGTAATCTGTCCTGTAGTTGGCAGTTTTGCATCCTTTAGCATATCCTTAATCTGTTTTTCAGAGGCACCATCAAATACAGGTGTGGCAACATACAGTCCCAATGCCTTTGCCGCCCATCCAAGATGGGTTTCTAATATCTGTCCAACATTCATCCTTGAGGGAACACCAAGTGGATTAAGGACAATGTCAACAGGTGTACCATCAGGCAGATAAGGCATATCTTCTTCAGGGAGTATTTTTGCGACTACTCCCTTATTTCCATGTCTCCCCGCAATCTTATCTCCGACCTGTATCTTCCTTTTCATTGCTATATATACCTTCACAAGCTTATTTACACCTGGAGGCAATTCATCACCCTTTCTCAATCTTCCTATCTGCTCATCAAAAATGGTCTTGAGGAGATGTATCTGATCTTCTGTTGCTTCCTTTATCGCTTCTGTCTCTTCCAATGTTTCTTCATCGAGTTCTACACTTTTTAAGAAGTCCTCAGAGAATTTATCGAGGTGTTTTTCAAGAATTCTTTTTCCTTTCCGAACTATAACTTCGTCTGTCTCAGCATCTATTATATCCTCTAATGCCTTTTTGCCTAAAATCATTTTCTGGATTCTTTTCTGTCTTTCTTCATTAAGTATTCTAAGTTCATCCTGAAAATTTCGATCTATCCGCTGTATATCTTCGTCATCGGCAATTGTCAGTCCATCTTTCTCTGTGCCCTTTCGCGAAAATACCTTAACATCTACAACTGTTCCTTCGATCCCGGGCGGAACATATAAACATGCCTCCTTCACCTCTTTTGCCTTTTCTCCAAATATTGCGCGAAGAAGTTTCTCTTCAGGTGTAGGTTGAACTTCTCCTTTTGGGGTTACCTTACCGACAAGAATATCACCGGGTTTTACCTCAGCACCTATTCGTATAATACCTTCCTCCGTAAGCTCTTTCAGTGCCTCTTCACTGACATTCGGGATGTCTCTTGTTATCTCTTCCTTTCCAAGTTTTGTGTCTCTTGCCTCTATCTCAAACTCCTCAATATGGATAGAGGTATATACATCTTCCTTAACAAGCTTTTCACTTATCAATATGGCGTCTTCGAAATTGAAGCCACCCCATGGCATGAATGCAACAAGCACATTTTTACCGAGGGCAAGTTCACCCCTATCTGTTGCAGGTCCATCTGCGAGCACTTCTCCTTCCTTCACCCGCTGTCCTACTGTAACGATAGGCCTCTGGTTTATGCATGTGTTCTGGTTCGACCTGTAAAACTTAATTAAATTATATATATCAATTGTTGACGGCTCCTTACCTTCTTTACCGTCAACCCTTATTACAATACGGCTTCCATCGACACTTTCAACAATTCCACCTCTTTTTGCAGTAACCACTACACCTGAGTCTCTTGCTGCAATCCTCTCCATACCTGTGCCAACTATCGGTGTCTCTGATTGTAATAACGGGACTGCCTGTCTCTGCATATTTGAACCCATCAAAGCCCTATTTGCATCGTCATTTTCCAGGAATGGAATAAGTGCTGCAGAAACGCTTACTATCTGCTTGGGCGAAACATCCATGTAATGTATCTCTTCTGGCGATACTATCTTGAAATCTCCACCAACCCGTGCCGATATTGTATCCCTTGTAAATCTTCCTTTTGAATCTACAGGTGAATTTGCCTGTGCTATAACAAAGTTCTCACTCTCTATAGCAGAGAGATATTCTATTTCATTCGTTACCTTTCCATTCTTGACCTTTCTGTATGGTGATTCAATAAATCCAAACTCATTAACCCTCGCATATGTAGCTAAAGATACGATAAGACCTATATTAGGACCCTCTGGGGTTTCAACAGGACATATCCTTCCATAATGTGTCGGATGAACATCTCTCACCTCGAATCCTGCTCTTTCCCTTGTGAGTCCCCCAGGACCTAATGCCGAGAGCCTTCTCTTATGTGTTATTTCTGCCAGAGGGTTTGTTTGATCCATAAACTGTGATAACTGGCTCGACCCAAAGAATTCCTTTATAGATGCCATAACCGGCTTTGCATTTATAAGGTCATGTGGCATTACTTTGGGGTCCTCAAGATCCTGCAGGGTCATCCTTTCCTTGATAGCCCGCTCCATCCTGACAAGACCAATCCTGAACTGGTTTTCGAGAAGTTCTCCGATAGATCTCACCCTTCTATTGCCAAGATGGTCTATATCATCTATTTCACCCTTTCCTACTCTCAAGTTTATCAGGTAGTGTATTGTTTTTATTATATCTTCGGCTGTCAGTGTTTTCTGTGTAAGTGGTTGATCCAGTCCCAAACGCTTATTCAGCTTGAGTCTCCCAACAGGTGAAAGATCATAGCGTTTTGGGTCAAAAAAGAGTCCTTTGAAGAGTGCTTCAGCCATTTCCAGTGTTGGTGGCTCTCCTGGTCTAAGCCTCCTGTATATCTCAATGATTGCCTCCTCTCTATTAGTAACCTTATCCATAAGAAGGGTATCCCTGAGCGATGGTATGGAGGAGACATTATCTATATAGAGGAGTTTTATCGCCTCTATCTTTGCAGCTACTATCTTTTCAAGCACGTCGTCTGTTAGCTTTTCGTTACCACCAATAATCACAGTGCCTGTATTTGTATCAATGATATCGGTAAGTGTTACACGTCCAATCAGTTCTTCTCTTGAAATAGGTATCTCTGTAATCCCTGCAGCCTCCATCTTTTTTATGGCTGTTTTAGTTATACGGCCACCATCCCTTACAATATATTCACCTGTCTGTTTATTTATGATATTTGTAGTTGCCTTGCTACCGACGAATATCTCAGATGTCTTTCTTGTAAATCCATTCCGCTTTATCTTTATTTCTTCAATTGCATAAAATATCTTAAGTAATTCTTCTGTTGTGTAGCCAAGGGCTTTAAGCAGTATAGTGACTGAAAATTTTCTGCGTCGATCAATCCTTGCATAAATGATATCTCTTACATCAAATTCAAAATCGAGCCATGACCCTCTGTAGGGGATTATACGGGCTGAATAGAGAACTTTACCGCTGGCGTGTGTCTTTCCCTTATCATGTGTAAAGAAAGCACCCGGAGATCTATGGAGCTGACTTACAACTGTTCTCTCCGTTCCATTTATTATAAAGGTTCCATTCTCTGTCATGAGAGGAATTTCGCCAAGATAGACCTCCTGTTCTCTTACATCCCCCCGAATCGATGGAGACTGTGTGTCCTCTTTCTTCTCCCACAAAATGAGTTGTGCCTTCAGTTTAAGGGGTGCCGCATAGGTACTTCCTTTCTGCAGACATTCACGGGCATCGTATTTTGGCTTTCCCACAGAGTATTCTACAAACGCTAAAGATGCTGTTTTATTAAAATCATATATCGGGAATACACTTAGAAGTGCAGATTGAAGCCCGATGTCTTTTCGTTCTTCTGGAGATGCATCCTTTTGCAGAAATCGTTCATAGGAAGACTTCTGGATATCGATGAGATTCGGGATATCTATTATCGCAGGTATCTTTGAAAAATCTACCCTTTGCCTCAATATCTTTTCTTCCATTGTCTCTCCGTCTAAATTATTTAATTTCTATAGTTGCCCCAACCTCTGTAAGCTTTGACTTTATTGTCTCTGCATCTTCTTTTGATACGCCGGACTTAATGGTCTTTGGTACTCCATCAACTAACTCTTTAGCCTCTTTCAGCCCTAAACCTGTAAGCTCACGAATAACCTTTATTACCTGTATTTTCTTTTCCCCTGAGGAAGTAAGGACTACATCAAAAGTCGTCTTTTCTTCCTGTGGTGCTACAGTGGCAGCTGAAGGTGCGGCGGTGACGGCAGTTACTGGTACAGATGCAGTAACACCATATCTTTCTTCAAACTCCTTTATAAACTCAGACATCTGTAGTATTGTCATGTTATCTATAAACTCGAAGACCTGTTCTTTTGTTACCTTTGCCATCTTTTTACCTCCCTAAATTACCTTTCTTTGACTTAACAGCTTCCAGGGCATATGCAAATCTTGCAACCGTTGCATATAGAAGCCCTGCAAGACTCTTTATTGGTGCTTGCAAGTTACATGCAAACACCGCGAGTAATACCTGACGTGGTGGAAGCTCTGCTATTGATTTTATCTTCTCGGTTGTTACAGGACTACCTTCAACTATACCCGATAACAATCTTAGCTTTTCCTGCTTCTTTGTGAAACCCGTAATAACCTTAGCAGCAACTAAGGGGTCTTTATAGCTTAGAACTATACCAATAGTGCCTTTGAACGATTCATTTACTGATCGAACCTGCGTCCCCTCAGATGCTCTCTTAGCAAGTGTGTTCTTTACGACCCTGTACTCTACTCCAGACGCCCTCAGTGTTCTCCGCAACTCTGTTATCTCAGCGACATTAAGTCCTTTATAATCCGTAAGAATGACGGCACAAGCATCTTTAAATTTGTCATGGAGTTCTTTTACCGCCCTCACTTTTTCTTCTCTTTTCAATATCCTTCTCCCCTCCTTTACTGATAGAGTCCCAAAAAAATCTTTGGGATTTTTTGGGGTGCCCCGATGGTCTATTTCCCGAACATCGCTGCGACCTGAAGGGCATCTACGGGAATTCCAGGCCCCATTGTTGAAGAAACTGAAATACCTTTAAGATACCTACCCTTGCTTGTTGGTGGTTTAGCCTTCATAATTGACCCCAGTACTGCTACTGTGTTTTCATAAAGTTTTTTAAGTTCAAAGGAGACCTTTCCAACAGGAACATGGACTACCCCAGCCTTCTCTACCCTATATTCAATCTTACCAGCCTTTATCTCCTTAACTGCTTTCCCTACATCAAAGGTAACCGTTCCAACCTTTGGATTTGGCATTAATCCTCTCGGTCCAAGTATCTTGCCTAACTTGCCAACCATACCCATTACATCAGGAGTAGCTACTGCGGTATCAAAATCCAACCACCCCTGTGTTATCTTCTCCGCTAAATCCTCTGCACCAACATAATCTGCACCTGCATCCCTTGCCTCTTTTTCCTTTTCACCCTTTGCGAACACAATCACCTTTACCGATTTTCCGGTGCCGTGTGGAAGAACAACCGTACCCCTTACCATCTGATCTGCATGTTTAGGATCGACTCCTAATCGCACAGCCATATCTACTGTCTCATCAAATTTTGCGTTCGCAATATCTTTAACTAACCTCAATGCCTCTTCAAGACTATATAGCTTCGTACTATCGAACTTTGACTTGCTTTCAATATATTTTTTACCCATCTCTCCACCTATTTAAATTCAAAATTAAATTGCAAAATGCAAAATTATGGAATCCATTAATCTTGACCTGTCGTCAGGACAGGTTTTGATTTTTGATTTTTGCATTTTTAATTTATTTAACAATCTCTATTCCCATGCTCTTTGCTGTTCCCTCAATTATCTTGATTGCACCCTCAAGGTCATTTGCATTAAGGTCAGGCAATTTAGTCCGTGCTATCTCTTCGATCTGTGACGAAGCAACCTTCCCAACCTTTTCTCTGTTTGGGGTACTTGAACCTTTTATTATTCCTGCAGCCTTTTTCAATAGTTCAGCAGCAGGTGGTGTCTTTGTTATAAATATAAATGATCTGTCAGAGTAAATTGTGATAACCACAGGTATAATGGTTTCACCGAGATTCTGTGTCTGGGAATTGAATGTCTTGCAGAATTCCATTATATTGATACCATGCTGTCCAAGTGCAGGACCAACAGGTGGTGCTGGATTTGCTTTGCCAGCTGGTATCTGCAGCTTTACACTCGCTACGATCTCCTTCTTAGCCATCTAAACCTCCCCTAAAGTGTCCGTTCTGCCTGTGCGTGTCCGCACGCAGACAGGGTCAGTTGTCAGTAAAGACTGTTCACAGACACTGTTCACTGTCACTGTCTCTATGCCTTTTCAACCTGCAAAAAATCAAGCTCCACAGGTGTCTGTCTTCCAAATATGCTTACCATGACCTTAAGTTTCCCCTGCTCTGTATTTACCTCATCGACTATACCTATAAAGTTATTAAATGGTCCGTCTACGATACGAACACTGTCACCTTTTTGAAACTGTACCTTCAGCGTAGGGGCAATTTTCTCTCCTGACATCTGATGCATTATTGCCTCGATCTCTTCTATAGAAAGAGGAGAAGGTGATGTTGCACCTCCTACAAATCCTGTGACCTTTGGGGTACTCTTTACAAGATGCCATGTATCTTCAGCCATATCCATTTCTATGAGTATGTAGCCAGGATAGAATTTCTTTGTAGATACTTTTTTCTTCCCGCCTTTTATTTCAACCACATCCTCTGAAGGTACAAGTATCTTTGTTATCCTCTCCTGAAGACCTAATGCCTCTACCTTCTCTTCTATGTTAGCCTTTACCTTCGATTCAAATCCAGAATAGGTATGAACTACATACCAGTTTTTTGCCATAACAAAACTCAAATCCTCCTATTTAAATGCCAGACCAACAAGCTTCGAGAGCCCCAGATCAATAATGCCTAAGAAAATAGCAACAATTATAACAGTAATTATCACAACCCATGTAGAACCTTTTATCTCTTCTTTTGTCGGGAAGACTACCTTTTTTAATTCGATCTTTACTTCCCTTAAGAATTCCTTAACCCTGTTTAGCATCGTATCTTAAATACCGTTTCGCGTTTTTTACTTATAACTCATCACTTATAACTCATATGTGGCAGGCCAGGAGGGATTCGAACCCCCAACACCCGGATTTGGAGTCCGGCGCTCTAGCCGTTAGAGCTACTGGCCTATGCTTTTGTCTCCTTATGCGTAGTATGTCTCCTGCAATGCCGACAGTATTTCTTTATCTCAAGTTTATCTGGAGTATTTTTTTTGTTCTTAGTTGTAGAATAATTCTGTCTTTTACACGATGTACATGTCAATAATATTATGTCCCTCATTCAATTATCTCCGTTACCACACCTGCACCTACGGTTCTTCCACCTTCTCTTACTGCGAATCTTAATTCCTTCTCCATCGCTATAGGGGTGATGAGTTCTACTGTCGTAGAGATATTATCCCCTGGCATTACCATCTCAACACCCTCAGGCAGCTTTACCACACCAGTGACATCTGTTGTCCTGAAGTAGAACTGGGGACGATACCCATTGAAAAATGGGGTAT
>JBFLZU010000043.1 GCA_040756155.1 Nitrospirota bacterium
GTAGACGACTTTGTTGTAAGAAAACTACTCACAAAATACAAGCATTTCTTCTATGAAAGAAATCTGGGAAAGGATGCTTTTCTGACACTCAGGGTACCCAATCCTGATATTGAAAAAGAGGAAGCAAAGATTCTCATTGAAACCCTTGAGAGCATTCCACGATCTTGCGATGCAGCAAGGTTGTTTTATGGAGAGGAGATTCCGCCTATCTTCGAGATAATTTTGCCAATGACAACTTCTGCGGAAAGCCTCAATAGAATCTATTACTATTACAAAGATTTTGTTGTAGGAAAACAGACTAAGCCCTTTTATCCGGGAGATATAACAATAGCAGATTGGATTGGCAATTTTAAACCAGATAAGGTAAATGTTATACCCCTTTTTGAAGACAGGGAACATATGCTTGAAGCACACAGGATCGTAAAGGAATATTTGAAAAATAAGGATATCAATTACCAGAGGGTTTTTCTTGCAAGATCAGACCCTGCTATGAACTATGGTATGGTGAGTGCCATTATTTTTAATAAGATAGCCCTCCAGAGGTTACGAAGGGTCTCCGAGGAAACCGGCGTTAAAATATATCCTATCCTTGGTGCAGGTTCTGCACCTTTTAGGGGTCATCTTAAACCGGAAACAGTAGAAAGGGTTCTTGATGAATATCCAGATGTCTATACCTTTACCATCCAGTCCGCATTTAAGTATGATAACCCTGTTCCAAACATCTTAAATGGCATCAGAAAACTAAAAGATACACCGAGAAAAAGGGGATTTGATGTAGATGAAAAGTTATGTCTGAAGATTATTGATAGGGTATCAATTGAATATGCTAAAATAATAGAGCTTATTGCACCATTGATAAATCGTATTGCAGAATTTATCCCAAGAAGGAGGATGCGAAAACTCCATGTAGGATTATTTGGATATTCGAGAAACATTGGAAAGGTTAAACTCCCACGAGTGATAAGTTTCTGTGCTGCTTGTTACTCCATAGGTTTGCCACCTGAAATTCTCGGGCTGACTGCCCTTACAAAAAATGATTTTGATTATCTGCGAACCATCTATGTGAATTTTGACTTCGATATAAAGAGTGCTCTATCTTATTTTAACGAAGATGTGTTCAGTATTATTCCTGAAGAAACAAAAAAATATATAAAGAGAGATTACTGTGAATATAGAATTGATGAGGAACATAAAGGTGTAACATCAAGAATCATCAAGGCTATAAAAGATGGTGATCATCGAAACCTACAGCCTATGATAGTTGAAGCTGCCCATCTAAGGAGGTTTCTTGGATGAGGTTTTCTTTCTAACGGGGTAAAAGTTTGAGATTGTTGAAATTCTTCATTTCCTCAGCACAATGTAACCAGATACTATTATCAATATGCCTCCTATGACTACTGATGTGGTAATTGCCTCGGATAAAAACAACACAGCAAGAGCTACCGCACTTACAGGTTCTATATATCCGAGTATCGCAGCCTTATGCGCCTCTACCACCCTCAGCCCCTGTAGATATAATATCACTGCGAGAGTAGAATGGATAACACCCATAAGAAGCAAGAGGATAACTGCATTGAGTTCTATAGTATATTTGCTTAATACAGCAAAGGGTAGAAGCAGTATTACCGTTATTGAATTTGTTAAAAAGGAGATTGCTATGGGAAAATACCTCTGTGATAGAGGTTTAGCTACAATAACTAATAGTGCATAAGCCACTCCTGAAAGTGTCCCTGCACTGACACCAATAATATGGTCTCCACCTAAAACAATATTGTTATTTGAAAAGATCATCCAGAGTCCGGCAGATGACATTGCGAGGGATAACCATGTGATTCGATCGACCCTTTCTCTAAGTATCAAAGGTGACAAAAGTGCAACAAATATCGGTGCTGTATAGTGTGTAAGCACTGCATTTGCTATGGTAGTCTTTGTTAATGCAAAATAATAAAGGAAGGCATTTGCTATTATGAGAAACGCAAGGCCGATTATTGAACGCTCTTTCCTAACAATCTTTACTTCATGAATACCAACTCCTGCATAGAGTATAAGAAACTGCACCACACCTGCGACCATGGCAGTGTAGAATATTATTATATGAGGTGGAAGAACTAACCATCTTACGGCAATACCGAGAGTGCTCCATATCAGCATCGAGAGGACTATCTTTATCGCGCCTGTCAATCCTTCTCGCCTTTATACCATTTTACAAATCTCTTGATACCATCCTCAATGGCTACCTGAGGATTGTAACCAAGCATCTTTTTTGATTTTGTTATATCCGCATATGTGATGGATACATCACCTAACTGCATTGGTAGTCTTTCAATTACAGCCTTCTTACCCAACACATCTTCTATAAGCGATATCAAATCCTTGAGTTTTACAGTCCGAGATTCACCAATGTTAAATATCTCATAGCCAAATGGGTTCTTGATAGCTTTTATCGTCCCATCAATGGCATCGTCTATGTATGTATAGTCCCTCAATGATTCACCATCACCATATACAGGTATAGGTTCATCCCTGTCAATCATACGGGTAAACTTGTGTATAGCCATCTCAGGTCGTTGTCTTGGACCATAAACAGTAAAATAACGAAGGCAGGTGACCGGAATATCATAGAGACGATGGTATGTATAACATAATATTTCACATGTCTTTTTAGTGGCACCGTACGGTGATACGGGATTGTCTACAGTGTCGTTTTCTGAGAAGGGAATTTTTTTATTATCTCCATATACGGAAGATGAAGAAGCAAATACAAAGTGTCTAACCTGGAGGTCTTTTGCAAGCTCAAGCATATTTATTGTTCCCTTTATGTTTACATCTGCATAAAGGAGGGGGTTCTGTATGGATGCCCTTACCCCTGCCAGTGCAGCAAGGTGAATTATGATGTCTATATCCTTTGAAGATAAGTCCTCCTTTAAGAAATTCGTATCCCTTATATCAGCCTCTATAAATCTAAAATTTGGATTAAGAAGTGCTTCAGAGATATTTGTTCTCTTTATTGCAGGGTCATAAAAATCATCGAGGTTATCAATACAGATAACCTTTTTCCCCACCTTCAGAAGATTTTCAACTAAATGGGAACCAATAAATCCAGCTCCACCAGTAACAAGATAATCCCCCATACTATATCACCGGATCTGTAATGATCTCCTCAGTTCTTCTATCTTCACGGTCGCTGTTCCTACCTTGCCTACAACAATACCTGCAGCATGATTTGCGATAGTGGCTGCCTCTTTGAATGTTGCTCCTGCCGAAATTGCCAGAGTTGATGTTGCGATAACGGTATCACCTGCACCTGTAACATCATAGACCTCACTTGCCACTGTTGAGATGTGCGTTATCTCTCCATTGTCTTCAAAAAGGCTCATCCCTTCTTCACCTCTGGTAATAAGAACCGCCTTGCAGCCTAATCTCTCAATCAATATCCTGCCAGCTTTTATAAGTGTATCTTCGTTATTGATCTCAATTCCTGTTGCCATCGATGCTTCGAGATTATTGGGTGTTATGAGAGTTATACCTTTATAAAGGGGAAAATGGTTGACCTTAGGGTCAACCGTAACAGGTACTCCTTTCTTGTTTGTCAATTGGAGTATACCATCGATCAGTGCCTGTGTCACAACACCCTTACTATAGTCAGAGATAATAACGGCATCTATTTCAGTTATATTGTTACTTACATAAGTAAGGATTATATCTCTCGTGCTACCATTTATCTCCCCTCTACTCTCCCTGTCAAACCTCACTACTTGCTGACTATGGGCTATTATCCTTGTCTTTACAGTTGTTGGTCTGTCTGATTCAACAACAATTCCTTCTGTATGCACACCCTTCTGCCTGAGATCGTGTATAATCTTTCTTCCCATATCGTCATGCCCAATAACACCGCCTATCATTACCTTTCCATTCAAAGAGAGGATATTATTAAGAACATTTGCAGCACCACCGAGAAGGAGTGTCTCTCGGGCAACCTCAACTACTGGGACAGGAGCTTCAGGACTGATACGTGAAACCTTCCCCCAGATATAGTGATCCATCATTATGTCTCCAAGGATAAAGATGTTTGTTTTTGGAAAATTATTTATTATCTCTTCGAAATGCAAGGAATTAGTCATTTTCATGGTATTCTGATCTTTTTCGTGTGCATAATAACAGAAGTAATTTACATACTGCAAGGGAAAATTGGTTTGGTCGGACTCTTTGAAAACTTTCTTACAGCTTCTATTACCTCTTCTACCGAAATATCATCTGCATTCTCCTTACCCTTCAAGATAATGTGCTCCGTTATCCATGGCGCCCATCTTCTCTCATCGGTAATCCCCCATATAGTTACTACAGGTATACCGAATGCTGCGGCAATATGCATAGCACCACCATCACCACATATAAGCATCCTGCAGACGCTGATAGATGCAATCAGTTCCTTGAGACTGGTTGTTCTATAACAGAGCGGTCTCCTTATTGTTTTCTCTGCAATATAAAAAGCCTTTTTATCATCACCAGGATGGTAAGGGTTATCTTCATCACCAGGCATCCATAAAAGAAGCACAGCCACCTTCCACGCCGTCATTAAGAAATCTATTAATTGTATAAATTTATCGGGAGACCAGCGGTTCTGTTTTTTCCTGCTACTTATGTGTATGCCAATGAGCGGCTCATCCCTTTTTATCCCATTTGTCTTAAGGAAGGTCTCGATGCCATTTTTCTCTACATCGCTAATATTAAGAATTAGATTCCCAGGGTGAGACTTTATCCCAAGAGGATGCAGCAGGTCAAAGATAACCTTCACCTCATGTACAGACCTCTCAGGAGATTTTACAGGACAGTTATAAAATAATCTCGGCAGAAGACCCTTCTGGGAGATATAACCTATGCGTCTTCTTGCTCCTGTGAAGAATGTAAATCTGCCAACTCTTGGGATATAATGACTGCTTGCACCTATAGCTACATCGTATTTTCCCATCCATATTTTGAGATAAAGCCTTAACACTTCAAGCCAGATAGATAATTTGTTTCTGTAAGGCTCATGCTTCGTTTTTCTATATACAAGCACATTGTTTATATCAGGATTATTTTCAATAATAGCCTTGTTATAACTGTTAACGAGGATATCTATCTGCGCATCAGGGAATTTTTCTCTCAATGCCCTGATAGCAGGTGTAGTACACAGTAAGTCACCAATGTTATCCCTTCTGATGATGATTATCTTCTTTATATGACTCAACCCCAAAATCCCTCTACGAAAGAGATTATCCTTTCCGCTCTCTTATCCCATGTATATCCTTTAACATCAATCATCGCCTGATTAGAAATCTTTTCAGCAAGCCCTTTATCATTGAGTATCATCCGTACTCCAGTTGCAATCGCCTCAGGATCCTCTGACTTAACCAGGATAGCATTTTCCCCATTCCTGAGTATCTCTCTGATAGATGGTAGATCAGAGGCTACAATTGGGACACCAGCAGACATATATTCGAAAAGCTTCAGTGGCGAGGTATAGTAAGCAGAGATGTGATCTTTTGTTAATGGAATGACAGCAACATCTGCCTCAGAGAGAAACCTCATCACTTCATTGTGTGGAACATCTCCTTTAAAAGAAACCCTTTCAGATACGCCATTCTCTGACGCCACTTTCCTTAATCGTTCTATTCCCCTATCATCACCGCCAATAATAACAAGTTCTACATACGGGATATGCCTCATAGCAGAAATGAGGACATCAACCCCTTTCCATTCGTATAACTGTCCTGTGTAGCATATCTTCTTCCCTGAACGGGATACCATTCTACCACTAAAAGAGGATAAATCTACCCCGTCGGGGATTACATGTATTTGTCCCTTTACATCAAAGAGCTCGAATATCCTGTTTTTCAATCCATTTGTTATTGTTATAATACCGTCTGATTCTTTATATATATATTCCTCTATCTTCTTTAGTTTTCGAACTTTCTTCTTATTCTCCGTAGTGATAAAGAATATCTCGTGGGACTCAAAGAGTATCGGAATTCTTATGAGCCATTGCATCCTTAAGAGATAGCGTGCAATACCTATATGCCTGACAAAGATAATCGAGCTGTTTGTCCTGATAGAAAGTAGTTTTAAGAGACAAAACGCATTAAAGACACCATGCCATGAGATCCTAATACCTTTAAAATCATCACTTCTCAAGAGGGGAATCTTATTAATTCTAAGATTTTGATGTGGACTAAGTCCATAGTATTGAAGTATCTCTATATCACTACTTTCGCTTTTACCACATATCAGATCAACATTTACCCCACTCCTCGCAAGTGCATGGCATGTATGCACCATCTGGATAAACCTCGCCTTCTTACCTGGCAGGACTTCTGGAATCGGATAGATGATGTGGATTTTACTCAATCCTTTTAATTTTCCCCTACAAGAAAATCTTCTATTGCAAGAATATCTATTCTTTTATCTTTAAATGCCCCTATTGCTTCCTCAGGCTTACATATAATGGGTTCTTCGTGTACGTTGAAGCTTGTATTAAGAACAAGTGGTATACCGCTTAATTGATAGTAGTCTTCTATAATCTGATAGTAACGTGGATTTTCATCTCTTGCAATTATCTGTGGTCTCGCTGTTCCATCTACATGTATAACCGCTGGTATTTTCTTAGTCCATTTATCGTATACATCAAAAGTAATCGTCATGAATCTCGCTGTATATCTGCCCTTCTCCACATTCTTGAAAATATCAGCAGCAGCCCAGTCAAGAACTGTCGGGGCAAACGGCATAAATTCTGTTCTCTCAAGCCTTTTGTTAAGCCAATCGTTTATTGACCTGTCTGTTGGTGCTGCAAGAATGCTCCTGTTACCGAGTGCCCGTGGGCCAAATTCCATTCCTCCCTGAAAAAGTCCCACGACCTTTCCTCTGTGAATCAATGCAGCCACCTTTTTTGACAGGGCTGAAAACTCGTATCTTTTGTACTTAAGCCCCTCCACTTTCAAGATATTTTCTATATAAGCATTATCGTATGACGGCCCCCAGTAAAGATTCAGTATCCTCTGTTTGTGTTCATTGAACCCTCCATGGTCGAGTTTTTCATACGCCATAAGAGCAGCTCCGAGTGCAATGCCTGCATCACTCATCGCAGGGAAAACAAAAACCTCTTCAATCTCTGGTAATTCAGCGATCCTCTGATTAAGTTTAACATTTGCAAATATGCCACCAGCAAGGGCTATTCTTGAATAGTGATACCTTGAAAGTATAGCCTTAATATGCTCTAATACAACATCTTCGAGGAGCTTCTGGGCTGCAGCGGCAATATCTTCCCGATTGTATCCTTTGCATGTCTCCCTGAGGAAATTTAACCGTGCCTGATTCAGCTCTGATTTGCTACCACTTCCTACATTAGAACAAAAGGTCATTTTATTTTCACTCAGATACAAAAACGGCTTCAACTTGTCATAGAGTTTGTAGGGATCTCCATAGGCAGCAAGCCCAGTGACTTTTCCCTCATGACGCAGTGGTCTGAACCCCAGATATTCAGTAACACTTTGATAAAATGAACCAGGGGAATTGATTGGTCCAACACTACGGCTAATATACTGGATTCTATCTGAATCGAAGATAGAGGTCGTATGAGTATGTCTATCTCCCATTCCGTCTGCCGTTATTACAATACCATTATTCCATCCTGAATAATAGAATGCTGGATATGCGTGTGAGGCATGGTGTCCGTAGAATCCACCACTTGCACCATTGAAACCAAGGCTGTTCAGAAACCGTTTTTTCTTAAAATGTTCTTCTAATCTTTTTCCTCTTCTCTGGAGTCTATCTTCAAGATTCTTCGTTGAAAGTAATGGGTCATGAAATTCCCCTGTAAACAATCCTTTTAATTTTCTTCTCATGCGTATAAATCTGCGTTCAATCTCCTTCAATACGGTCTCTCTATAAAAGTATCGTTCTGGAAGGAAGAGGTGAGTCAGGGCAAGATAATCTACATCCTCATTTGCAATTCCTGTAAATTCTATCGTCTCTCTCAGACCCCTCGAAGGGAACGCACCTCCGTCGTTCTTTATCCTTGATAGCCGCTCTTCCGATATGGCAAATATTATCTTACCATTTTTAAAAAAGGTAACTGATGCGTCATGGCTGCTACTTATCCCAAGTATATTCACTATCTCTATACCTCCTGTTTAGTCAAGAATACCTGCCAAGGTAATTAAACAATTAGTAATTATCAATTGTCAATTAATCTCTGTACCTTATCAAAGACTTCATCTACGGTTATCTGTTTCATACAAAAGACATCAGCGCATCTATTCTTAAGACATGGGTCACATGGTCTTTCTTTGTAAATAACACGGTGAATAGACCTGTTATTAAATGGACCCCATATCTCAGGATTGGTTGCCGAAAAGAGACTTACTGTCGGTGTTTCTACAGCCACAGCCACATGGAGAGGACCCGTATCGGGAGCGATAAGTAAAGAAAGTCTCTTTATGAGTGCTGGAAAGGCCCTGAGTGGAATCATCCCTGCTATGCTTACCACTCTCTTATCACCAATACCTTCAAGGACACGTTGACATAAGTCCCTCTCATCATAAGAACCTGTAAGGAGTATTTTAATACCATAAAATGAGTCCAATAGCCTTTTTCCGAGGGCAATATATAGATCAGTGGGCCACATCTTATAGTGATATACAGAACCGACCTGAAGACCTATAAGTCTTTCATCGTCACCTATTCCATATCCTGTAAGTATATCTTTTATATCTGTAGCCTCTTCATTATTAACTGGAAGATAAACTCTGCCATGCTTCGTATCTCCCACCCATTCAACCAGTTTAAGCCCTACTTCTATTGGATGCATATTGCTTGGATTCCAATCTCCTATTCCTGGCGATACAAGCACACGGAAATCACTGTTTGTAGGAGGATGCAAGATAAATCTCGCACCTGTTAGAAAGGCAAAAGGCAGTGCTATTGGACCTGTGCTGATGTATGGAATCAGAACTAAATCAAATTTCTTATCCTTTAGTTTTCTTATTGTGCTGAAAAATCGTCTTGGCTCTTTATAAAACGGTATAATATTATCGAAGTGAGGATGAGCCGCAAGGAGTCCCTGAAGCCTTTCCCATATAAGGGCAGTTACTTCTATTTCTGGTCGCATCTTTTTTATTATACCAACAGGGGCGGTTGTAAATACAATATCCCCAATACCACCAAGCTGAATTACTAGTATTTTTCTGATGTCTTCTGGCCTCAAAAGCCCTACAGGCAGAGGATACAGCGATATAGCCTTTTTTACAAGGACATACCTTCGGAGTATCTCTCTATATAATCTACCCCTCATATCTCCTCTCTGTTATTTCATTACTACCCAGTGGAAAAACCTCCTCAATAGAAATCTAAGATGATTGAGGGACTTTATCTGCAGGATATTTTTAATTAGTATCGCCGGTCTGCCATAAAACCTCAGAAATGCCATGCGCTGAATCTTCTTCAGGGTCTTTCTATCCATTCCTTTTGGAGCATATGGTGCACTCATAAAATATAATCTGTCCCAATTTACCTTATCAAGCTCTCCGTTCGATTCTAACTGTTTATAACTTTCAGTGCCAGGAAATGGTAAATATGTGAAGTAGTTTGCCCGTATTAAATCAAGCTCAAGGGAAAATTTTACAGTTTTCTCTATGTCTTCAGCAGTTTCACCGGGAAAACCGATGATAAAGAATCCTGCAATATCAATACCATGATTCTTTATCATCTTAATGCAGTTCCTCACTCTCTCAACGGTAATGTTCTTTTTCATTAATTTTAGAACCCTGTCAGAACCTGATTCTATCCCAAGTGATATTAAATAAAGCCCACTCTTCTTCATCAAAACCAGCATTTCCTCATCGAGTGTATCCATCCTCACACCATTTGGGGTAGCCCAGCTTATCTCGATATTAAGGTCAATGAGCTTGCGCAGAAATTCTTTTGCATTATCCCTGTTAATGGTAAAGTTGTCATCAACTATATGGAATTCTCTTATGCCGTAGTCATTGTATAACATTTTTATTTCTTTGATTACATGATCCGCACTCCGCCTTCTCAACCTTCTACCTGAGATCAAGTGGGCTCCACAAAATGTACACAAATACGGACATCCCCTCGTTATCATTATCGGTGCGATTGGAAATCTCTTGAAGAATGCACCATGTTGGGCTTCTGGATATGTCTCGGGGTGAATAAGATCCCATGCAGGGAATCCAAGGCTGTCAAGGTCATCTACTACTGCCCTATCATTTATTATAATCCTTTCTTTGTTACACCAGACAAGACCTGGGACATCGGAATAATCGTTACCGTTTCCCTTATCCAGTTTTTCCAGCAATCTTGGAAGCCCGATTTCTGATTCCCCGGCGAAAACAAAATCAAGATCCCCCAAAAAATGTCTCATAGTCTCCTCAGGAACCGCTGAGGGGTGTGGACCACCTATTATCTTTATGATACTCTTATCAACCCTCCTGATTGTATCAAATACCTCCTTAATAAATCCGAGATGAAATGTATAACACTGGATACCAACAACATCGGGCTTATACTGTTTTATATAAGGCTCAAGCCAATCAGCCTTTTTTATGTCCTCTTTTATACAGTCAATGATGCTGACATGATGTGTTTTCTGGATAGAGGCAGCAAGCCAACCAAGTCCAAGCGAGGGTTGTATGTGGTCGCTCAAGTTATATGGTTTTATTAGAAGTACACGCATAATCTAAGGCTTCTTGTCCACAAACTTATTCCATACAAAACCAACTGAAAAAACAATAGCGTAAGCTGCAAATATATATACAAATGGAAAGTTTGGAAGCGTAAACCTGTAACCGTACTGATTTACTACTATAAGCGCCATTACAATCATATTACACAGAATAAATAGCATTGCAAACAGCCTATTAAGCATCAACTGTCTATCATCTATCTTTATAAAAGAGAGTATCATACCACAGACAGAAATAAGATTAGGCCATAACACCCGTGACTCTGCTTCGCCAAGTTCAGGATCGCTTACACCAAAAAGGAAAAGAAACTTTCTCAGGATGCCGTAGAAAAATACGCCTGGGGCCTGCAACATAAACTCGACTACTGTTCTTGTCTCTGGGGAAAGCGAAAGTTTATCCAGATACGGTCTTTCTATCGTTCTCAGAGTAACATCAGCAGGGACAGGATTTCCTACAAGAAGACTCACAGGTCCGTGTGTGCTGAAGAGAACAGGTTTGCCTGCGACGGCGTAATTCCGTAATGGTATCATTGCAATTATGAGCACAAATGCGAGCAGAAAAACTACAGAGCTTTTAAATCTCTCCTTTAAATCCATTTTAAATGTAAATATCCACATGACGATTATAAGTGAAAAAGGTAACAAATTCGGGCGGATACCAGTCGCTAAACCAAACAGAACACCTGCCAACAACAGATACCTGCTTTTCTTAATTTCAGAGAACTTAAAAAGCATCAGAAACGATGTGAGTGCAAGGAATGTAGCTGTTGGTTCGCCGAGAAAACGGTCATACATACGGGGCATCATATCCACCCCTATCAGCAGGACTACGCTGACAATCCCTGCACGAACCGAAAACAACTGCTTTCCAAGAAAGTAAGTTAACACCACAACGACGCCAAATATTACTCCCTGCAATATCGCTGAGAAGAAAAGGCTCTCTCCTGTCAAAAGGTGAAAGACTGAAAGAAAATATCTGTAAAGCGGTGTAAAACTGAAAGGTCTACCTTCATCAAAAGCTGCATTTAAAAAGTCGCCTAATAGTATGCTTCTCGCAGCGGTTTCGTATGAGAGCCAGTCATCACCCCCTGAAAGTATTATCGTCTGAGGGTCCTTCCATTTCCTAAGGTTTGAGAACACCCTGAGTGCAAATGACACCAGGAATATCAGAGAAAGGTAGAACCTCTCTCTCTTCAGAAACGCCATATCGAGACCCCTGAGATGCATCCTGCTTATAAAAACGATTAATAATGCCCAGATGGCGATCAGTGAATAATGAGCATAGATCAAGAATAAATTAACTTTGTGTGTAAATACAGAAACAGGTCTCAGGTAAAAAAACCTATTTTGAATCACAGATACTCTGTTAGAGTCCGGCGAGGATTTTAAGATTAGCTCCTTTGGTCCTTTTGTATTGTGCGAAAACCTGATATTTACATGATGCGAACCCTTTGTTAGATAAACACTCTTTAGGCCTGATTTCTCAGAGTAAAGTTTATTTCCATCAATAGACATCCATACTTTATCCCCTGAAATAATCTCGAAGGTATATTCCCTATTTTCAGGGACGAATATATATCCATTCCATTCTGCAGAGAAAGGAGGGTCAATCCTGAGGTAAGCAAACTCTCTATAATAATTAAACCTCTTTGAGTCATTGAAGAAATAAAGTGGAAAAGGATTACCTGAAAAAGAATAGCCAACATTGCGAAAATCTATGCTGCTGTCAATCCTTGTGGCATCTTTAAGACTGACAAAGTCTGTTGATCTTTCATACGGTCCTTCCCATATGGGATTTGTATAGTATTTAGCATGTAAGCCGTTAAGAGGAGTAACTACACTAATAATAACTTTAAGACATGAAAGGAAGAGGAGGATGATTACATATTTCCTTAGGACTCTTGATTCAATAAACTCCCATTCGAGTATAAGAAAAAGTAATACTAACGATATTATAATGGATATCTCAAGAAGGGAATTAAAGGGGATGCCGTCTAACAGTAAGAATTTCTTACCTGGAAGCAGAACAAAAAAGAATGAAGCCAGAAAAATAATGACACCCTGTCTCATTGCCTGTATCCATACTCCCCTATCACAGAAAGTATTTCCTTCATTCTATCTTTCAAAGTGCCAATCTTTTTTATCTTTTCAAACCCTGCCTGTGCTATCTTTTTACGAAGTTCATCACGAATAAGATAAAAACCTATCTTATCACGGAGTTCTTCTATCGACCTGTAAGTCTCTATCTCGCTACCAACTTCAAAAAACTCTGACAATTGTTCGCTGTAATCTGTTAGTAAGAAGGCACCACATGCAGGAACATCAAATACCCGTTGGTTCAACCAATCACTGGAACTTCCCATCATAGCGCTTATATTCAAGACTATCTTCGACGATGAATAAAGCCTCGCTATATCGTCACCTATTATGGACTCGCTCACAATCAATGATCTTACTTTATTAAAGATATTATGCCTCTTCCAGCCTCTACCCCATATCCTTAGATTAAAGTCAGTAATCGCCTCGACCACCTTCTGCCTTGCAGGAGACCAATTCCCTACAAAAACAATATCATTATGTTTATCAGTATTGTCGTCTATCTTCCTGTAAATCTTTGAATTTACCGCATGGGGAAGATAAAACCAGTTCTTCATGCCAAGTTCTTTACCCATCTTAACAAAATCTCTGTTCATGAAGAAATAAAAATCATAGCAATTGGATTCACTCACTGCAAGATCAAACCACTTGGAACCCTTTGTCCACCATCCCACAACCTTTTTAACATCATAATCTCTCTTTATTCTATCAAGAGACTCTTTTTTATATCCGTGTCCTCTCTGAATCAGTATCAAATCAGGTCTGAAAACGCTTACCTTTTCTTCAAAAAGTCTCTCCCTTAGTTTCCGATGATGCCATCTTGATTTTTTGCCAACAGGATTATCCCTGCTGATTCTCAGGTTTCTGAGTGTTTTATTCAGAGGTTTAAACAGATACTTCTCTATTTTGCTCTCAACAGTACATCTAAAGACATCTACTTCCCATCCAAGGTCAAGAAATGCATCTCTGAGGGGCATAATCTTCTCGTCAAAGGTTGTTGATATTAATATTCTTTTCATATACTTACCTTAAACCTCTCCACCCACTTATTTAAGATGAGGAGGCACCAGAGCCTTTTGCTGTGAGATTTTAATCCTTTTCTGTGCTCTTCAAGTATGTACTTAATCTCATCATTATTTAGTATCAAGCCAACCTTTAAGTTTTCTGTCAATTCCCTGTAAGTGTAATCGTAAAGATCCTCCCTCAGCCATCTCGGCATTGGTGCTGAAAAGCCCATCTTGGAGCGTTCAAGGAACCCTTCTGGAAACCAATCCTTGAATGCCTCCTTAAGTATATACTTTCCCTTTTGGGGTGGTTTCAGCTTAAATCTTCCTGGAAGAGATGCCACAAATTCAATGAGTTTGTAGTCAAGAAATGGTGAACGACACTCAAGTGAATTCAGCATACTGCAGATATCCACTTTAAAGAGTATATCCTCAGGCAGGTATGTTGTAAGATCAATATATAAGAATCTATTCAGTTCATCAACCTCTTTTGCTTTATTATATCTAACGCCAAGAAATTCAGCGGTCTCTGAGATACCTACAGCATCCTTCATAAATGGGGTATAAAATCTCTGTTTGTCTTTTTCTGTAAAATAAGCAACAAGGTGTCTGTATCTGTCTATCCCATCAAGCAAAAGCACCTCATCACCTTTATTAGCAGGAAATCTCCTTCCACCCCTCTTTGGATTAAACAGTCCCTCCACTGCTACAGTAGTCTTCCTCATTATTTTATACAGCGGTAAAAGATTCAATGATTCGAGTATATTTGTCAGTACTGCCTGGTAAAATCTTTTGTATCCAGCGAAGTTTTCATCTCCTCCATCACCACTGAGGACAACAGTTACACCTTCACGGGCGAACTTTGAGACATAATATGTCGGTATCGCAGAAGAGTCTGCCATCGGCTCACCAAAGTGGTCTATAAGACCTGGCAGTATATCTATTGCATCGGGTCTAACAACCATCTCATGATGATCTGTACCGTAGTGCTTTGCAACTACTCTTGCATAATTTGTTTCATCGTATGATCTGTCCTCAAATCCAATAGAATATGTCTTAACAGGTTCGGCTGAGACTCTGCTCATCGCCGCCACTGTCAGGCTTGAATCAATCCCTCCGCTCAGAAATGCACCAAGAGGCACATCGCTTATTAGCCTGATCTTTGTAGCTTCAAGAAGGTATTCCTTTAGTAAACCACACGCCTCATCGAACGATAATGTGCTTCTTTTGGTAAAATCTATATCCCAGTAGCGTTCAATTCTCTCTATCTGCCCATCCTTCACAATCATGAAATGTGCCGGAGGAAGTTTCCTGACATTCTTAAAACCTGTAAGCGGAGCTGGTATATACTGAAATGTAAGAAAGTAATCAATCGCCTTTAGATCGCATTTCCTTGATATGTCTTTATGCAGGGTAAATATTGCGGGTATTTCTGAGGCAAAAAAGAAACCACTGTTATTTATGCTGTATATAAGAGGTTTGACCCCTATTCTATCCCTTGCGAGGAATAAAATCTGCTTATTTTTATCCCAGATAGCGAAGGCGAACATACCCCTTAGATGCTGGAGGCAGTTCTCGCTATATTCTTCGTATAAATGAACTATCGTCTCAGTATCGGTTCTTGTCTTAAATACATGTCCTTTTTGGATGAGGTCTTCCCTGAGTTCAGGAAAATTATATATCTCACCATTATATGTTATCCAGATTGAGCCATTTTCGTTCCCTATTGGTTGTTTACCTGTTGATAGATCAATGATAGAGAGTCGTGCATGTCCGAGACCAACAGAACTATCGATATGCATACCTGATTCATCAGGTCCACGATGCCTGAGCACAGTAATTGCCTTCTGTATCGCTTCCCTGTCAGGAATCCCACTTTTAAGATATATGCCTGCTATACCACACATTTTATTTTCAACATTGAGGCTGTTGCCGAACCCTTTGAGCGACATTAGAGCCCTGAACCATATGGTTCAGGGTTTGGTAGCAAATCCTAAAATTCTCTCCAGAAAGCGAAAAAGATAGTTTGGCAACAAGCTCAATTCATTATTGTTCAAAATACGAGATTGCTTCGCCTTTGGCTCGCAATGACAAATCGTGTAATGACTACATCTTAATGTCATTGCGAGGAGCGATAGCAACGTGGCAATCTCATTTATAAATTCTGTCATTTATCTAAATTTTTCATTTTGCATCTTGAATTCTCTTTTGGAATATCTCCAGATGTCTCTCTGCATTTTTCTTCCATGTAAATTTCTCCAATACTCTTTCCCGCGACCTACGTCCCACTTCTTCCTTCAGTTTATTATCCATCAGTAGTTTTACCAGCATCTCTGCAATAGCATTAGAGTTCCGAGGAGGTATAAGATAACCTGTCTCACCATCAACGATTATCTCAGGAATACCTCCAATATCAGTCCCTATAACAGGTATCCCGCATGACATCGCCTCTATCATCGTAATGCCAAACGCTTCATCACCTATGCTCGGCTGGATAAAGATATCTGCCAGCGAAAGGTATCGAGGCAGATCGACATGTCTGACCTCGCCTGTAAATATAACATCATCCCTGACCCTCAGCGAATCAGCGATTATCACCATCTCCTTTTTATACGCTCCCTCTCCAATCACAAGATATTTAATACCTTTAATCATCTTCTTAATTGACGGAATGGCTGAAAGCATATACTGTAGCCCCTTCCAGCCAACAAGCCTTCCTGCAGATACAACAACCTTTTCTTCTGGTAATATTCCGAGTCTCTTTGTAAGTTCATAATCTTTCTCGTGAGGAAAGAATGTATCTGTATCTACACCATTTGGTATGACCTCAACATCCACTCCATACCTTTCTTTGATCTGGGAAGCATTAAACTGACTTGATGAAGCATAGACATTGACTACGACACTAAAGATTCTATCTCCTGCATAGAAATCCCTCCCACCTGAGCGAAAGAAGACCTTTGTTCTTTTGCCTTTCTGTTTTAAATACCAAACAACAGGAAAGTCATAAGGCTTTACTATAACAATCCAGTCATAATTTTGATTAAGGAGATAATCCTTTGCATTTAAGAAAAAACTCATCCTTTCAGCAAGTTTCCTGAAACGGCTGCCGAGACCGCGAAATGATTCTCTCGGCCGAAATGGAAAGGTCTTTATCTTTACCGTATTGCTATCATAAACACTCTTACCTCCTTCACCTCCTACAATCTCAACATCAACTCCAGATTCTTGTAACTCCTTCGCAACCATATGACAGTATGTCTCAAGACCTCCACTCTTCATGGTAGTTGTTACATTGTAAAAACATACCTTCAATGATTAGCCTCCATGGTCTTCTTATAAATATTTTCTATCTTCTCTGCTACAATCCCCCAGGAATAACCTTCTACATCCATCCTTGCATTTCTGCCGAGTGTGAGCCTCAGTTCTCTGTCTTTTATCAATCTTTTGATAACATCTGCAATAGAAGAAGGCTCTTCTGGACTATTTATTAAAATGCCATTTTCACCATCTCTTATAAATTCAGGAATGCCTCCCCTCTTTGATGCAGCAATTGGAAGACCTGCTGCAGATGCCTCAAGTACCACAGTAGGGAATGGGTCATTCCATATGGAGGGGAGAACAAAGATGTCACCCATTGCATAAAACCTGTGCATTAATGAAGGAATTATTGTTCCGAGAAGGTGTATTCCAGTTCTATTGCTGATATACTCTTTGATAAATCTTCCGTATATAGCCTTTTCATTGGACGGGTCTTTACTTTCTTTAATATCTCCTGCAATAAAAAGTCTGATGTTGTTTAATCCATCTCTGCAGAGCAGATCAAATGCATCTATCAACTCCTTTACACCCTTCTCTTTAATAACACGTCCTGCAAAAAGGATTGCTGTATCAGAATCAGCGAGGGAATACCTTTTTCTTTCTTCTGACCTGAGCTGAGGTGTTTTCCACCATGGTTTTATTATATCTGTGTCTGTGCCTGTGTAAATTGTAGAAACAATATCCTTATTTACTCTATATTCTCTGATAAGCCATTCTGATATAAAATGGCTGCATACTATAAAATAATCAACTCTTCCCATTGTTTTTCTATCAAAGGGTTTTTCGTTTGCGATATGCACCACTACCTTTATATTCCCTATATATGGGAAAATCCCTGAGAGAACCTTTGGCTCATTATGGATGTGAATTATTCCGGGATTAATATCTTTTATGATTTTTCCTGCCTTCCTGAAAAAGATATTCGGGTCGATACGTGTTATTTTTTGAAAGAGCCTTTTGTATAGACTTCCTATTTTTATACGGATATGTGTAACCCCATCGAGATACTCCCTTTCATTCTGGTGTGGAAAATATCCTGAAATGATGTATGGTTCAAATGATTTCTCTCTCTTTGCGACATTTACTACCCTGAGCTCTGTACCAGCTGAATTAACAGGTGGTACAGGATTATAAGGTGGAAGTATGTGAACGACCTTTAGCATCTCCCCTTACCCTTTTTTACAACCCTCTGAAAAAGTTCATAAACTTCATCAACCGTTATCTGATCCATACATTTGCTGAAACTGCATTCTTTAGTAATGCAGAGTTCGCATGTCAAATCCCTCTGTATGAAGTGGTGTATATCCATATCCTGATAAGCCCCTACCAATTCATACCTTGTTGGTGCAAAAAGAGAGATGGTAGGAGTTTCCAATGCAACAGCCACGTGAAGAAGTCCTGTATCAGGTGTTATAAATAGATCCATCAGACCTATCAGTGCTGCTGTTTCTTCTATATTAAACATCCCCGCTATATTGAATACCCTGTCACTTCCAACAGCAGACCTTACATATTCTGCCTTTTCTCTGTCTTCTTTTGAACCTGTTAGGAAAAGAGTTAGGCGTCTGTTTGATGCAGTCAATCGACTGATAAGCTCGACATGTTTCTCAACAAGCCACATCTTATAGGTATCTGCTGCAAACATATGGTAACCTATTAAGGTCGGTGACATATCCTTATCTATGTCTGTATTGAACCCTTTGAGCCATTCTTTTATTCGGTTATGAATACTGCTATCAATATCAAGATAAAGCGATGTATCTGAATCATCAGCACCTATAAACTTCAATATCCTCATCCTGTTAACTATATAATGCGTATCTTTTAGAAGAAAATTGCTTCCACCGATTTCTCTGTTTGATAGTAGAAAGCGATAGCGTGTTGTATCATTCGGTATCCTTATTATAAACCGTACTCCTGCAAAATAGAGTATCGGCATTATATCAGGGTCGTTTCCATGAAATACAAGAGCAAGGGCTATCTCTTTATCCTTTAATCTTTTTATGGTATTGAAAAAAAACCTGTATTTCCCCTTGTATGGTATTACTCCATTCAGATTGTGATCACATCTGAAAAGTGAAAGCCAGCTATCTCTTCCGAAAAGAAATATCTTTGCATCTGAAAATCTCTTCCTCACAGCCCTTATGGCAGGGGTCGAAAGCACTGCATCACCAAGCCCTGTTGTAAGGACTATCAGCACATTCTTTATTTTATCCGATGAAAATGAAGAGATATCACTGACAGGGTCAGACCTGCTTTTAATCTTCGTATATAAATAGAGAACCGTATCTAAAAAGGGCACATCCATCTCATTGAGCCCTCACTCCTCTGAGTTTAAGGTAAGCATACGAAAGCAATGGGTTTGTGTATATCCCTATCCTGCTACCAAACCACCAGATACCCTTGTCTTTAATAGCAATCCTTGGTATGGCAAACGGAGCGGATCGTCTGTCGACGACTCCCATTGCTGTTGTAAATACGCCATTATACCCTGCATCTCTGGCAGCACGGAGAGCAGAATCATCATAGACGCCCACAGGCCAGCAGAGATAAGCACACGATACACCAAGTCGTTCCTCGATAAGTCTTTTGGAGGTCACCAACTCCTCTCTCAGACAGTCTTCATCCATACTATCGGATAAAGAGCATCTCCTGTGTGTATGTGTATGTGAATATACATCTACAAGACCACTTTCAACCATCTCCTTAGCCATGTTCCAGTTGATAATCACTTCGTGTGCCCTTCCGTCTTTGATAAGCCTTTTACACTCACGGTGTTCAGGGAGTCTTTTAATATTGAACTTTGAACTTTGAACTTTGAACTTTGAACTTTCTTCCACCCATGATGTAACCAAAAATATAGTCGCTCTAATCCCATATTTCTTTAACACAGGAAATGCATAAACATAGTTATCAAGATAGCCGTCGTCGAAGGTTATAAGTATACTCCTCTTCTGTAGAGATATCTCTCCCATAATGTATTGGATGAGGTTGTCTACACTTATTGTACTAAAACCATTTTTTGAAAGATACCGCATCTGTAACTCGAACCTCTCAGGCGTAACCGTCACCATATCGCCTTTATTTTTATTTACATGATGATACATCAGTATGGGAACCGACATTAAGAATATCCTTCTATTAACTAATCCTATAATCTGTCATTGCGAGGAGTAAAACAACGAAGCAATCTCAAGAAAACGAGATTGCCACGCCCTTTGGGCTCGCAATGACAATGGCAAAGTATTTAGTACGTTAACTATAATATTACACAATAAGTATTTATGGACATACATCTTGTAAAATCCTAATTTCTAATTAACGAGACATATAAATCATACATCCCTTCTACCATCTTCTCAACACTGAAATGCTCCTCAATACGCTGTCTGCCTTCTTCGCCCATTCTCCTTGCCATAGATTTATCCTGTATCAATTTCTTGATTGCATCTGCAAGTGCATCTGCATCACCTGGAGATACAAGAATACCAGTTACACCATCAATAATAGCCTCAGGGATGCCTCCGACATTTGTAGCTACAACAGGTATCGAAGCAGCCATCGCCTCGAGTACCGATGTTCCAAGTGCCTCTTCAAAGGATGGAAGGACAAACACATCCATCTCTCTTAATAGCACATGGACATCGTTTCTCAAACCGAGAAGCCGAACATGGTTATTCAAGCCATATTCATCTATCAATCGCAAGAGGTTCTTTCTCTGGGGTCCATCACCGATGAATATAAAAATAATATCAGGGATATCTTTTAAGATTATCCGTGCAGCCTCTATGAGTATGTAATGCCCTTTCTTCTTCCTGAGTATTGCCACAGTCCCGATAAGTGGTGTCTCCTTACTTATACCGAGTTCTCCCCTGATACCATTAATCTTTCGACTCTCGACCCTTTCGGGCTGAGCGGTTCGGCTGAGCTCACCGAAGCCCTCAGGACGAAGCCTCGACTCTCGACTCTCTTGTTTAACATCAACACCTGTATGTATTGCAATAATCTTCTCTTGGTTGATGCCTTTCTCTTTTATAAGATACTGCCTCACATGTTCGCTCACCGTTACAATCTTATCTGGAAGAAGACTATAGGTAACTCTATTTTTCACTGGGAGGGCAAGGTGGCGGGTTCTGATAATTGCTGGTCTTTTCCATAAAAGCCTCGCCGATATGGAACTGACCCAGCTATCCTTACCACTATGTGTATTGACTATATCAACAGATTCTCTCTTTATTAATCTCCTTATAAAGGCAATCGCACTTATGTCAAGGCTGCTATTTATACGGTGTGTTCTTACATCGATCCCGTGTTCCTTTGCTCTTTTCTCTAATTGACTTCCGGGCTGACAGACAATCAGCACCCTTACCCCTTTTTCTCTGAGGCCAAGTGTCTCCCTGAGTATCCTGTTTTCCTGTCCTCCCCAACCTGTAGAGGACTCTGTGTGCAACACTGTAAACATACTTATATCTTTATCGCATCGATAATTATATGGTCACCGAAGAGCAGTTCATTAGAAGCAAGAATTCTTAGAAGATCCCTTTTTTCAGGATTTTTATCGAATATCATCCCTGTATAATAAAGCACCCTCAGTGCAATCGCAGATAGCAACCCTCTGTATCTCAGACATGGAGCAGTTATCCTGTTCAGGTTGAAACCATTTTGCTTTAACAGGAAGTAGATATCCACAAAGGATATGATGTTGTATATAAACGAATCCCACTTTCGGTGGCTCTGCATATTCCTGAACGGCTTGAAGTTCTGAAAATAACCCCTTCTCAAAAAATAGAGCCTTGAACGAATATTGAGGATATTAGGAACAGAGATGATAAGATGCCCACCTTTTTTTAATATCCTTTCAAATTCTCTGAATGCTATATGCTGATTTTCAAGGTACTGAAGCGACTCTGCACAAACAATATAATCAAATATCATATCTTTAAATGGAAGGTGCTGATTTAAATCTGCATTTACAAACGGAACATGTAGTCTATCCCATTTGTATAGGTCACATGAGATAACTTTAAATCCCATTTCTGAAAGTGGAATGGAGAGTGCTCCTTCTCCAGCGGCTGCGTCAAGAAGATGTCCTTTTTTATTCCCACCAATGAGTCTGCATATAGCCTCATGAACCATACTCATCTTAAATTCCTGATTTTTCCGATAACCCAAACCCAGCGATAAGCAGGCCTGGCTTGAGCGACATCCTTATTAAACCTTCATGTCTGAATTTGGGTGATAACTTTTTCAATCTGTTCCATAACCTCATTAACACCTATATCCTCCAGGCATCTACTTCTTTTTGTTCCATCACAGCCATCCTCCCCGCATGGTATACAATCCCAATCCCTCTGTATAACTGTATGTTTTCCAAAAGTTTGCACCCCATTTCTTTTTTGATAAGGATTTTTTAACTCCGAACCCCGAACTCCGAACTCCAATCTGTAGTTATTGTCCCACGGTCCCCAGTCAAAAGCCCCCGATGGTCCGAAGAGTACAACAACAGGTGTTCCGAACGCTGCAGCGATATGCATAGGTGCAGAATCTATCCCAAAAAAGAGGTTACATAACTTAGAAATTGCTGCGAGTTGTTTGAGTGTTACTCTGCCACAGAGGTCTATGAGTTTAGAGTTTAGAGTTCGGAGTTCTGGGACGGAAGATAAAATTCTTTTTGCCTTGTCCATTTCTTTCTTATACGGAGCGGATGTCACAACTACTTTTACCCCTTTATTAACCAACCAGATTATCACCTCTGCCATATACTCGTCTTTCCAGCATTTAAAGAGCCATCTCGAGGTTGGATGGATGTGCACAACAGTATCAGTTTCTGTTATCCCATGTCTGTCAAACAAATCCTTTACAAAATCTTTATCACTTTCAGGTATATGGATATAAACAGAGAGGTCTTCAGAGTCCATACCAAACTGATTGACGAGATTGAGATTCCTCAGGACCGTATGCATCTGCACAGATGGAAGTATGCCGAGAGATGTATAAATGTATCTTTTACCCGAAAACCCTCCAGATAGGTGATACCCTATCCTGTACCTTGCACCACTGAGCAGAGAGATGATAGCAGCCCTATCGCCACCTGTAAGGTCTATCGTCATATCAAAATTCATTTCTCTAATCTTTTTCACGAATGCGAGTTCGCTATAAATTCTTTTCTGAAGAGGAAGCTTCAAGACATTTCTGTCAAAACAGACTAGATTGTTAAGAAGCGGGTTTCCAGCCAGCATATCCTCTGTCCCCTTGTTAACAAGTGCTACCATGTAAGAGTCTGGAAATCGCTCTCTTACAGCCCTTATAGTCGGAACAGTCAGTAAGACATCACCAATATGCCTTAGTTTTATTATCAGTATTCTTTTCGCATCCTCAAACATTTATCTCCCTGACAACCCTGATGAATGACTGCACAGCGTCTTCGATAGGGTATTTCTCGGCCGTCTGCCTCGCAGCCATTCCCATCTGTATCAATCTCTCTGGCTCAGAAACAAACAATATTCTTTCAGAAAGACCTTCTGCATCTGAAGGATCAGATAATATAAACCCTTCTTTACCATCCGTCATTATCTCTGAAGCACCATTATAGCTGGTCGTTATAACAGGAAGACCGCATGCCATTGCCTCGAGTGTGGCATTGCTGAATGGGTCATAGAATGTTGGCAACGCAAAGATATCTGATGCAAGGTACAGTTCTTCAACCATAGCAGTCTGCGGTATAAAAGACAGATTCTCCAGTATTCCCAATCTCCCTGCCATACTTTTATATCTGCGTGGCTCATCCTTACCAACAATCAATAGTCTTATCGGTCTTCCAAACCCTGTATTTGTATTTTTCAGTCTCGAAACTGCACGAAGCAGTGTATCGAGACCTTTTCTTCTGAACCCGGAGCCAACAAAGATTATGACGAAGTCATCCTCTTTAAACCCTAAATATTCCCTTATAGATTTCCTTAGCTCTTTTTTCTGAGAAGGATTAAATCTCCCGAGATCGACACCGTTGTATATGATCACTATCCTGTCTTCAGGAAATCTGTAATGTCCTGCTATTTGTGTCTTTACCATCTTGGAATTTGTGATTACCATTTTTAGATTCATATCTGTAAATATTCGTTTCTCTATGTAGAGAAATACTGCATGAAGCGGATTTATATAATCGGAGTATCTCTTATAAAATGGATATATCTTTTTCCTCTGTTCAAGCCACTCTCTGTGACAACCATCACCAGCACGATATATATCCTGATAAAATGTTCTCTCAAAACTTATAATTACATCCATATCCCATTTTTTGAGTATATGTTCACAGTTCAACGCAAAGGTCAGATTAGAAATGGATGAAGGTCCACGCCATACAGGGACATTATGAAATGTCAATCCTTTTTCATCAACCCATCTATTAGCAAAGATATGGACATCGAAACCTTCTTTGATTAAGAGCCTTGAAAGTAGCCAGAGGTAGTTCTCTGCTCCACCATAGGAAACAAATCTTTTCCGCACAAGGGCTATTCTCATGGCGTTTTTCGATGGCTTAATTCTTTTAATTTAGCATACTTGGCAAAGGTATAACAAGTATAAAGCCCTGAGAGTATAAGTCCGTAAATGCCATCAAGAAAGCCCCTCTTAAAGATATACATCTTTAGAAAGGTAGTTGCAGGGTTTATAAAGAGATTATATAGATGAAACCTCTTTCCTTTTTTTAACATTTCATCTGCAGCGAGTGTCGAATATCTGTCCATCCTCTGAAGATAGTCGCTGATATTTCTATAGGTATAATGCTTTAATGAATTTTTAAGATAACCAGGTTCTCCATTTAATTCTATAGCCTCATGGACTTCCCTATCGTAAAATAGCCCCTTATCTTTCCTGAACAGTCTCAGTGTATGATCAGGAAACCAGCCACCGTGTCTGATCCATCGTCCACCAAAATAATTTTTTCTGGGTATATAATATCCATCGTATCTGGGATGTCCCAGTTCTCTAATTATTTCCTCTTTGAGTTCTTCAGTCACATATTCATCCGCATCTATAACAAGAACCCATAGGTGCGATGTAAAACCTATGACTTTATTTTTCTGTCGGGAAAAACCCTCCCATTCTGATAGAAATATCCTGTCAGTATATTCCTTGCATATCTCTATTGTTCTGTCTGTGCTGAATGAATCAACGACAACGATCTCATCAGCCCACTTGACACTCTCTAATGCAGTGCGGACATTGTCTTCTTCATTATGCGTTATTATCGCTACAGAAAGTTTTTCCATTTTAATTTCTCATTTCTTTAAAATTCTACGGTCTCCTTCTCCACCTCTGGATAAATATTATCAATTACTTTCTGTATTTTAATTGTCTTTTGAAGAGATGTAATAATTTTGCAATAATGTTTTATATCATCAAGAGATAATCTCCTACCCTTTCTATCTTTCAACCATTTATCACAAACCCGATAACCACCAATTTGATATTGCCAGACCTCTTTTGTAATCCCTTTAAAATACTGATTTTGATTGACATATAGATGCCTTTCTTTATCATCATATTTCAGCTTTTCAACCTTATTGTCCCCCTTACCCTGTAATTTTGCAACAGGTGGGTCAAGTTCTGATGATTTCATCAAATGCAAATCAACAAGCTTTTCCCCTAATTCAGCCATCTTGCTAAAAAGTTTATAATCTTTTGTAAAAGGAACTCTTGGAAAATCTATTTTTAAAAATTCAGCGTATTTTGTGCGGTAGATATTTGAATAAAGAATGGAATAAATATAAAAGAAGATTTGCTCAGGGGTTAGAGACTTTTTAAGAGTCTTTGTTAATTTGTCGATAAGTACCTCAGATAAATTCGGTTTTCTTACAAAATAATCTGCCTGTGGTTCAAAAAGCAGCATGAAAGTCTTTAATGAATGTTTTTTAGTAGGGTTGTCTCTTTTTGTATAGAGGTAAAGAGGGAAGATATACCCTGTTTCTCTGGTTTTAATTGAAACGGAGCATATATCGGCAACGTTATTAGTCACAAAAGCATGTAAAAAATCCGGAGTAGATAATTGTCTTGTTACACATATTCCAATATTATCTTGGTAAAAATGATGCATTACTTCAAATCTATCTCTGTCAATTAATTCTGGCCTGTAACAGATGTATCTATTATCAAAGGGACGATAGGAATATGGTAATATTGAATCCTTCCAGTCTTCTTTTCTCAGTCTCTCTCTTACTTCCTTTAGCTTAAAATCATGCGTATCCTTTAAATTCAATCCCTGCCTTACCAAATCATCAGGCAAATCACTGGTAAATGTCCGCATTCGCTGCATAATCTCTTCCTTTGTAAATCCCACAACGAAATGATCGCGATGTGTTTTTACACCGCTTGAAGATTTAATAAATATGTCCTGAATTGACCAGAATTTATCATACCTTGCCTGCAGAGAGAAATCCTTCTTCACAAAGAAATAATAAGGTTCAGACGGTTGCAGTCGTATCCATTTCGTTGATTTGATATCGTGTTTATTCAGGTATTCATATTTCTTTTCTCTGAGACTATAGACATCTTGATAAAAAACTTTTCCCAAACCTTTTTGTTTCCTGCTCTTAACAAACAATGCAATTGATACACCTTGCATAATATCAAATACATTTTCATCTGGACTTCCATCAGGACATTTTTCTCCAATGCGGCTATTTCCATGGAGATTTAAAATGTACGTCTCGTTAAAACTTTCTAATAATTTTCTTCTCATGCCGCGATGAATCAACCCAG
>JBFLZU010000044.1:0-3982 GCA_040756155.1 Nitrospirota bacterium
ATCTGTCTGCCTCAAGGATGGCATTAACAGGACAGACATCAATACAACTACCACAGAATGTGCAGCCTGATTCATGAAGGGGGCTATCATTTGCAGTTGTGACCTTTGAACCAACACCCCTTCCCATAAAATCAAGGACATTAGTTCCTTGTTCCTTGCAGACCCTAACACACCGAGCACAGAGGATACAATAGTCAGGGTCTCTTTTTATGAAAGGATTGCCTTCATCTAATGGAAAGCCGAACTTTTTCCTGGTAAAGCTTGACTCTTTGATTTCAAAATTATAGGCATATTTCTGGAGATTACAGAGACCTGCTTTTGTGCATGTCATACAATCCAGAGGATGCATTGAAAGGATAAGGTCTATCACAAATTTCCTGATTTCCTGAACCTTTTCTGTTTCTGTATTGACTACCATACCCTCTTTAACCTTTGTGGTACATGCAATCATTGGCGCCTTCAATCCCTCTATTTCCACAAGACACAGCCTGCATGCACCAATCCCCTTCATGCCTTTTATATAACAGAGGTTTGGTATATGAATCCCTGCAATCTCTGCAGCATCTATAAGGTTCATACCTTCAATGGCTTGAACCTCTTTACCGTCTATCTTTAGATTAACTGTTTTTGACATTTAATCCTCCTAATTACTTAATAATTTAAAATTGTCCTCCGTTCCAGCTATTTATTTTTGAATTTTGCATTGTAATTTTTAATTTTGCTTTTTGCATTTTGATTTATTATTCTACCTGCCAACCGCTAACTGCTCCTTAACATCTACTTTTTTAACATCTACTATTATAATCGCCTCCGTTGGACAGACCTTTATGCAGTCACCACATTTTGTGCACCGTTTCTGCCTTATCTCAAAAGGCAGATACCCTGAAAGATATGGTTTTTTCTTTTCTCCAATGATTGCATTATATTTACAAATATCCTGACAAATACCGCACATTGTACACATCTCTGGAATAACCCTGTATTCAATAAATGCTATGCACTCTCTATCACGACATCTGCCTTCAACATGCTCTTTATAGACATCAGTCTCGATCCATTCGAGGATGAACTTTGCAGTATCCTTCCCCTTTTTACACATAGATGCCTCAAACATCTCTGTAACAATTCTTTTTATGGTAAATATATCTGCTTCCGTGCCACTTCCTTCAACAATATTCTGCAATCTTACCTTTACTTCATAACTGCCGAGGGCACAGGGAAAGCATCTGCCACACATAGGACCTGGCAGAAACTCTGTGATATAGTAAAGGGCCTTCTGGAGAGGACACCCCTTTTCCTCTGCTAAAGTTTTTATGTCTTCTACTTTTAATTCTTTTGTCTCAGTCATCCATTACCCCTAATAGATATCTTCTGCCATGTAGACTATTTCTGGAAGCAGATAAGCAACCAGATCCCTGTAAGAAATGACTCCGGCTATTTCATTCCCCTTCATAACCGGTAAATGTCTTACCCTTTTACGGGACATTGAAGTTATTGCTGTGCTTACATCCGTTGAAGCATCTAAGGTTAAAGGGTTCGCAGTCATCACATTCTTAATAATCTCTTTATCGAGGGAGATGTTCTTGACAATACAATGCATGACGTCCCTCTCTGTAAATATCCCGATTAACTTATTGTGTTCATCTACGATAAGTATGCAACCGATATCCGCACCTTCCATGATTTTTATAGCTTCAGCAACGGTTGAATCCTTTCTAATGCTTATTATCTTTATTGGTTTTGCCTCTAAAATATCATTTAATATCATCTTCGTCCTCCTTTCAATAATCTCTATGCTTTCAGAAGGTATCTTGAATACCTCTTCAAGCGTTACATGTCTCTGCTTCCTTATCTTAACCGCACCAATGGGGCATGCATAGTAGCATGCCTTACATTTCGTGCAGTATTCACGGTCTATAAAGTATTTATTCCTCGTTTCTTTGACAGAGTCAAAGGTACATGCCACTTTACACAGACCACATCTAAAACACTCGCTTTGGTTGATTATAAACACGCCAAGACCACTGCAGACCTTTGCACGGCAATATTTATCATTTATGTGCTCTTCATATTCATCCCTGAAATATTTAATCGTTGTAAGAACTGGGTTTGGGGCACTGCTTCCAAGACCACAGAGTGAGCCTGCAACAACCTTTTTACCTATGGCTTCAAGTCTCTCAATGTCACCATCCTGCCCTTCTCCTGATGTAATCCTTTTGAGGATTTCAAGCATCTGGAATGTACCAATTCTACATGGTGGACATTTCCCACATGATTCAGATTGTGTAAATGACAGGAAAAACTTCGCAACATCTACCATACAAGTATCTTCATCCATTACAACCATACCACCTGAACCCATCATGGAGCCCACAGAGGTAAGGGAGTCAAAATCCACAGGTAAATCAAGATATTCTGCAGGGATACAGCCTCCGGAAGGTCCACCTGTCTGAACAGCCTTAAACTCCTTATCCCCCAGAATCCCACCACCTATCTCAAAAATTATCTCCCTTAAGGTAATACCCATAGGGACCTCAACAAGTCCTGTGTTTTTGACCTTTCCCGTAAGGGCAAAGACCTTTGTTCCTGGAGAATTTTTGGTTCCGATTGATAGAAAATAATCAGCACCCCTTTCAATTATTACAGGGACGCAGACATAAGTTTCTATATTGTTAAGGTTACTGGGATAGCCCCATGGACCACCTCCAGGCTCTGAAAGCCTTGGCGGTCTGACCCTTGGAAAACCTCTTTCCCCTTCAATAGAGGCAACAAGCGCCGTAGATTCACCGCAAACAAAGGCACCAGCACCTTCTCTGATATCTACAGTAAAACTGAAATCAGTGCCGAGTATATTTTTACCGAGAATCCCCAACTCTTCTGCCTGTTTTATTGCAATACCTAAATTTTTAACCGCAAGTGGATATTCATGCCTCACATAGATAAATCCGTATTGAGCTCCTATGGCGTACGCACAAATAATCATCCCCTCAAGAAGGCTGTGAGGGTCGCCTTCCATGATAGACCTGTCCATAAACGCACCAGGGTCTCCTTCATCACCATTTGCAATAACAAACTTTATCTTGCCAGGAGCCTTCTTTGTATGCTCCCATTTTTGACCGGCAGGAAACCCTGCACCTCCTCTTCCTCTAAGGTTTGCCTTCTTTACTTCTACAAGGACTTCGCCAGGACTCATTGAAGATAAAACCTTTTCAAGTGCCATATACCCCCCTACAACTATATAATGATTTATATTGCAGGGGTCAATTTTGCCATTGTTTCTAAGGGCAATCCTTAATTGTTTCTTATAAAAAGGTATATCGGTCATTATTGGAACAGGCTCACTCAGAAAGTCATCCCTGTAAAGACTCTGTCTGTAAGGCATACCACCTAAAACTGTATAACTCATAATCCAATGAACATTTTCAGGTTTGGTCCTCTGGTAAAAAATGTCTGCAGGGTCTATTTTTAACACTGGACCCTTCTGACATAATCCCTGACAGCCAGTCTTTATTATTTCAAGGGGAACTCCACGATTAGACACCTCCTTTTTAAAGGCATCTATAACCTTGTAAGCCCCTGTAGCAGTACAGGCTGTCCCGCAGCAAACCCTTGCCCTCAGAGTATCAGGCTTAAAGGTCACTTCTTCAAGCGATTTTCTGAGTTCCTTTAGTTCATTTATGCTATTTAATTTTCTCAGCTCTTTCACCTATAAAATAGATAATTTCTAAATTCCAAGCACCAAATTTCAAACAATGACCAATTTCCAAATTCGAATAACCAAACTTTTGGAATTTCATTTTATTTCTATAGTTTCTGACTTTCCTCCCTTATGGCTTCAACAATCTCATCAATTTCCTTCACATCTATCTCACCAATTATTTCTTCATTTATTGTTGCTACAGGTGCAAGACCGCAACAGCCAATACACCCAACAGTCTCAAGTGTCATAGAAAGGTCATAAGTTGTTTCTCCCTGTTTTATA